>JASLJL010000149.1 GCA_030152405.1 Gordonia sp. (in: high G+C Gram-positive bacteria)
CCCCCGATGAGCTGATGAGGCAAGTCGCTGAGCTGAGTGGGGCCGTGACGAGCCTGGCGGGGAGCGCCACGGGTGTCGCCGGAGCCGTCGCCCAACCGATGCAGGACTTCATCGTCCAGCAGCGGAAGCTCGCCGAGACGATCGCCAAGTTCGCCGAGGTGCAGGCCGAACTGTCCGGTGTCGTGGCCGAGTTCGCACAGCGACAGGCAGCCACTGTCGCTGCGCTCGAGAAGGTGACGACGCCGGTTCTCGGGTTGATGGGCGCGCAGCAGAACGAGGACAGCGCTCCCGCGTGACCGGTGCAGCCAGTTCCTAGTCGGCGGTACGGCGACGGAAGGCTCGCAGCGCGAACGGCGCGAACACCGCGGTGAGAGCGACGGACCAGATCACGGTGGCGAGGATCGGGTGCTGCAGTGGCAGTGCGCTCGCGTCGGTGGCCTTCGGGCCGTTGCCCCACAGTTGGCGCATGGCCTGGACCAGGGAAGACACCGGATTCCACTCGGCGATGGTTCGCAGCCACGTCGCCATCGGCGCGGTCGGAACGAACGCGTTCGACAGGAACGTCAGCGGGAAGAGCAGCGTGAACATGAAACCGTTCACCGCCTCGACCGATTTGAGCCACGACCCGATGAGGATGCCGAACCAGATCATGCCGAACCCGAAGACGAGCACCAGCGCGAAGCCGAGCACTGCCTCGGGGAACGACGTGTGGATCCGCCAGCCGATCACGAGGCCCGTCAGTGCCATCACGACGATGCCGATGGACGAGTGCATCAACGATGCGATCGCCCGACCCAACAGGTACGACGTCCGGTTGATCGGGAGTGAACGGAATCGGTCGACGATGCCCTTGTCGACGTCGGCCGTGATGCCGTTCGCGACGATGAATGCGGTGAACACGATCGTCTGGCCCATGATGCCGGGGAGCAGGTACTCGCGGTAGCTGCCACCTCCAGGCACCGGCATCGCCGGCCCGAAGACGAACGCGAACAGCACGACGAACATGATCGGCTGAATGGTCACGTCGGAGAGCATCTCGGGCATGCGCTTGGTGTGGATCAGGCTGCGCTGCACCATGATCGACGTCTGACGCCAGAGGCTCGGCGGGTTCACCGCGAGTCTCGGGTCAATCGTGGGGGCGCTCATGCGCTTGCTCCTTCAGGAGTGTCGAGTCCGGAGTCGGACGGGGGTTCGGCGCGATGGCCGGTGAGGCTCAGGAAGACGTCGTCCAGACTGGGGCGCGAGAGCCCCAGGTCGTCGATGGCGATGCCGGAGTCGTCGAGCATCCCGGCGACGCGGGTGAGATCCGCCAGGCCGCCGGCCGGGACGGTGAGAGTGCGGGCGTGCTCGTCGACGAACACCTCGTCGGACACCTTGTCGAGGATCGCCCGCGCCGCGGGGAGGTCGGTGGCGTGCGTGACGGTGGTGACCAGGCTCGCCGCGCCCGCCTGCGTCTTGAGCTCCAGCGGAGTGCCCTCGGCGATGATCTTGCCGGCGTCGATCACGACGATCCGGTCGGCCAGCTGGTCCGCCTCCTCCAGATACTGAGTGGTCAAGACCAGGGTGGTCCCGGCGGCCACCAGGCCGCGGAGCACGTCCCACAGTTCGTTGCGGCTGTGGGGGTCCAGGCCGGTGGTCGGCTCGTCGAGGAACAGGACCGGTGGTGCGGCGATCAAGCTGACGGCGAGATCGATCCGGCGCCGCATGCCGCCCGAGTACTCGCGGACGGTCTTGTCGCCTGCATCGGTGAGGGAGAACTGGTCCAGCAATTGCTCGGTCCGCTCCTTGAGGGCTTTGCGACCGATGCCGTACAGCCCGCCGATCATCCGCATGTTCTCGCGGCCGGTGAGCAGTTCGTCGACTGTCGCGGCCTGGCCGGTGAGTCCCATGCTGCGGCGGACGGCGTCCGGGTTCTCGCGGACGTCGAAGCCGTTGATGCGTGCGGTACCCGAGGTGGGATCGCTCAGCGTGGTCATCATGCGGACGGTGGTGGTCTTGCCTGCGCCGTTCGGGCCGAGCATGCCGAGGACGGTGCCGGTCGGGACGGCGAAACTCACTCCGTCGACCGCCGTGAAGTCGCCGAAGCGTTTGACCAGGTCGACGGCTTCGACTGCTACGGGTGCGTCGTGTCGATTGTTCACACGATCACCGTACGGGGAGGGTGTGACATCCTCCACTGGATTTCGGGCGGATCAGCCGAGGATCGCCCGGCGATCGGAGTGCAGGAACGTGACCAGAGTGGTCGCGCCGCAGAGCAGCCCGGCCGCCAGGATCACTTGAGGCCCGGTGAACACAGAGGCGACGACACCTCCGACACCCGCTCCGGCGAGGAACCCGACGTAGACCATCGCGTACCCGAGCCAGTCGTACACGGTTCCGCCGCCGGTCAGATGGCGCTCGATGCCCTGACCGAGTTTCACGAGCGTCCCCGTCACGTACGACAGCGGCACCGACACCTCGCCGTTCTTGACGAACGACGTGTTCAGCGCGCCGATGGCGAAGGTGATGACGACGATCGGAACGAACCGGACCTCGGGCTCGTCGAACCCGTCGTACGCGAAGTCGAGTCCGGCGGCGACGAGCAGACCCGCCGTCGTGAGGACGGTGGGACCGTGCGGATGGTTCTCCCAGTACCGACGGCGGCAGAACGACGCCGCCCAGACGCCGACGACGAAGGCGGCGATCAGCACGATCGCGGCGACAGCGCCTGCGCCCGCGACCTTCTGAGTGTTCGAGACGTCGAACCACGAGACCACCGCGCGCTCGGTGTTGCCGGTCATGAAGGTGACGAAGTATCCGGCGCTGTGAAGGAAGGCCACGGCGCCGACCATGCCGGCCACACCGGCGAGCAGCCAGGACAGTCGTGCGTCGGAGCCGACGGCGCTCTCGCGGCTGACGACGGGCCCGTGCGTGTTCGGGCTCATGATTTCCAGAGGGCGAACGTAGGGACCATGCACCCGATTGTGCAGGTGCGAACCGTCTGTCGCCGTTCTCGGTGCGACGACTCACATTCCTTGTGCCACAGTGAATCCGACCTGTTCACAGGACCGTCACATGGCGGTAAACATCGTCGGGTAGTGCTAGGTCGCGTGCCGACTCGTGGTCACCGACCAGGCGTGCAGGCGGCGGTATCCACGAACGGCGAGCGTCGGGATGGACCGGACCCGGAACTGTTCGTCGCCCTTCAGATCGTCGGAGACGTTCTCGTCGACGAGCGTGGTGCCCGAGCGCGCGGAGCTCGCGAGGCGAGCGGCGATGTTGACCGGCTCGCCGAACACGTCGCCGAGACGGGTGAGGGCGTGTCCGCGCGCGATGCCGATCCGGAGGGTGGGCAGTTCGCCGCCCGAGGTCAGCGCATGCAGTGCGACGGCGGTCTCGGCTGCCGCGTGGGCGTCGGGGGAGGTGAACATGACGGCGTCGCCGATCGCCTTGACCACCCGGCCGCCGTTGGCGATGACGATGCTGTGCGCAGACGACTCGAACGTCTCCAACAGGCTCTCGAGCTCTGCCATGGCGAGCTTCCGCGACATCGACGTGTAGCCGACGATGTCGGCGAATCCGATCACCGTGTCGGTCTCGGCCTCGTCCTGCTCCGGCGCAGCCAGGTACGACTCCAGGTGGCGGCGCCACACGAGAGTCTGCAGGTGAGCGAGTGCGTCGATCATCTGCTCGGTGGAGGCCTCGATGTCGTCGTTGGCGGCGAGCAGACGGATCTGTTCGGCCTGCCATTCGGCCAGGCGTGCCGTCGCCTGTCCGATCGAGCGCGCGGCGGCGAGCTGGGCGGAGGTGTCCATCGCGTGGTCGCCCTGGACGTAGATCGCAAGCGCGGCAAGGTCTTCGGTGGTGAATCGGTGACCGGCGGAACCGGTGTCCTGAGCGAAACCGAAGGCGTTCCAGAAGCGCTGCGCGTAATCGTGATCGAGTTGGAGGGCGTCGACGAGCTCTTCGCGTGTGTAGCTGACCGGTCCGTCAGACACCGAGCAGTCCCTTCATCAGGTACGCCATCCGTGCCGCGAACTCGGGCCGCGCCGTACTGCGCGGCAGGCGTTCGGCGTCGTTCACGATCGCGAGCGCGGCATGGACGACGAGGCCAGTCGATTCGACGCTGCGCTCCGGGGCGTACTCGGTCAGCAGCTGTATCCACCGTGCCACATAGCGGCGTTGGCTCGCGACGAGTTCGGCCGCATGGGGATCGCCCGCCAGGACGTGTCCGCTCGTGAGCGCCACCACGAGGTCGGGAGACTCGGTGATCACGTGCACGTACGTGTCGACCAGTGAGCGCAGACGGACGGCGGGATCGGGGCTGGCCGCGTAGGACACCATCGCCCACGCGTCGAGCTGATTGCCGCTGCGTTGCCCGATGGCCACCAGAATCGCGTTCTTCGACGGGAAGTGCTTGTAGACGCTCGGCCCGGTGATGCCGACGGCGGCACCGATGTCGTCCACGCCGGTTCCCGCGAAACCGTTGCGGGAGAACAGTTCGGCGGCGGCGTCGAGGATCTCGTCGCGCCGCGTGCGCGGGGCGTCGAGGCCGACCGGCTCCGCCAGGGGCGTCGCGTCGCTCGGTGTCAGCTCGAGGATTCGCCGGAGCAGTGCGAGGAGTTCGGCTTCCACGTTCAACGGCACGGTTCGGACCGCCCGTCCGACAACGCTGCCGACCACGCTGAGCACCGCGCCCGCCAGGTACATGGTCTCGCGTTCGGTGAGGTCCGGGCGGGTGGCGCCGATGGCGGCCGCCCACTGCCGGAGGACGCTGCGGGTACGCCGCACCACTTCACGATTCTGCTCCACCGACAAGTGCTGACCCGACCAACGCCACAGTGACGTCGACTGCGGGTTGGAGATGCTCAGTCGCACGGCGGCGAGAGCGAGAGCGTGCGCCGGATCGGCGGCCTCGTCCAGCCGAGCCGCGGCCGTGTTGGCCTCGAGATCGTCGACGGCGGCCTGCACGGCGTCGAACAGGAGGGCCTGTTTGTCGGCGAAATGCCGGTACACGGTCGGTGCGCTGACGCCCGCGTGCCGAGCGACGTCGGCCACGCTGACATGCGGGTATCCGCGGTCGGCGAAGAGCACGGTGGCCGAGTCGATCAGCTGGCGCCTGCGGTCGTTCGACCGGGCGCGGCGCACACCTGAAGTAGACGTCATGGTGAACCGACCATA
>JASLJL010000159.1 GCA_030152405.1 Gordonia sp. (in: high G+C Gram-positive bacteria)
TCATGACTACCCACGCCAAGCTGACGTCGGTGCGCGAGGACCTCGCGGCGGCGCGTGAGCTCGCGGAGGCAGACCCGGCGTTCGCCGAGGAGATCCCCGCGCTCGAGGAGAGCGAGGCGCAGCTCGACGCCCAGCTCACCGACCTTCTGGCGCCACGCGATCCGCACGACTCCGACGACGTGGTCCTCGAGGTGAAGTCCGGCGCGGGCGGCGAGGAGTCGGCACTGTTCGCATCCGATCTGGTCCGCATGTACCTCAAGTACTGCGAGCGGCAGGGCTGGAAGGCGCTCGTCCTCGGCGTCACCGAGTCGGACCTGGGCGGATACAAGGACGCGACGCTGTCGATCAAGGCCCGCGAGTCCGTGCGCGACGGCGTCTGGTCGAAGCTGAAGTTCGAGGGCGGCGTTCACCGCGTTCAACGAGTGCCCGTCACCGAATCGCAGGGCCGCATCCACACCTCCGCCGCCGGCGTCTTGATCTACCCCGAGCCCGACGAGGTCGCGGAGATCCAGATCGACGAGTCGGATCTGCGCGTCGACGTGTACCGCAGCTCCGGCAAGGGCGGGCAGGGCGTCAACACGACCGACTCCGCCGTCCGCCTCACGCACCTGCCGACAGGTGTGGTGGTGACCTGCCAGAACGAGCGTTCGCAGCTCCAGAACAAGGCGCGCGCCATGCAGGTGCTCGCGGCCAGGCTCCAGGCCCTCGCCGAAGAGGAGGCCGCAGCCGAGGCGTCCGCCGGACGCGCGGCGCAGATCCGCACCGTCGACCGCTCCGAGCGGATCCGCACGTACAACTGGCCGGAGAACCGCATCACCGATCACCGCATCGGTTACAAGGCCAACAATCTCGACGCCGTCCTGAACGGCGAGATGGACGGCCTCATCGGCGCCCTCGTCGACGCCGACAAGCAGGCACGACTGCAGCAGTGACGTCCGCCGACGCACTCCGCCGCCGCGGCGCCACAGCACTCGCAGACGCAGGCGTCGAATCGCCGGCGCACGACGCCGCGGAACTGCTCGCACACGTTCTCGACGTCGATCCCGGCCGCCTCCTGCTGATCGACGACGTCGACGACGTCGGACAGCGCGCGTTCGCCGATGCGGTACGACGCCGATCCGCGCGGGAACCCCTGCAGCACATCACCGGCCATGCGTACTTCGCGGGTCTCGATCTGGCGGTGGGGCCGGGGGTGTTCGTGCCGCGTCCCGAGACCGAACTCATCGTCGAGTGGGCCGCGAACGTGATCGGCGGCAGGTCGGCCCGCGTCGCCGACCTCTGCTCCGGGTCCGGGGCACTCGCACTGGGTGTCGCGCTGCACGCGCCGTCGGCCGTCGTCACGGCAGTCGAGCGGTCGGACGAGGCGTACCGATACCTGGAACGGAACATCCGGGGCTGCGGCCTGGACGGACGCGTGACCGCCGTCCAGGGTGACGTCACCGACGCGGCCGCCATGGCCGCCGTTCTCGGAACATGCGACGTGATCGTCGCCAACCCGCCGTACGTGCCGGCGGCGTCGCCGGTGTCGCCCGAAGTGGCCCACGACCCCTACGACGCGGTGTTCTCCGGCGACACCGGGATGGACGTGATCACCGCGATGATCCCCGTCGTCGCCGCAGCGCTCGCCGGGGGCGGAGCATTCGCGGTGGAGCACGACGACGACACGTCGGACGCGGTCGTGGCGGCGCTGCAGGCGGACCGGCGATTCGAGCGGGTCCACGCGCACGCAGACTTGGCCGGCAGGCCTCGATTCGTCACCGCGTTCCGCCGGGGCGAACCAGGCGGCGTCATCGATCGTGCAAGGATGGAACGGTGAGTGTCGTCTTCGATTGCAGTGATCCGTCCGAGCGTTCCGCAGGCCTGACCGCCGCGGTCGGTGCAGCCCGTGGCGGCCGCCTCGTGGTGCTGCCCACGGACACGCTGTACGGCATCGGCTGCGACGCCTTCGACAGTGAGGCCGTCTCGTCTCTGCTGGCCGCCAAGAACCGTGGTCGTGACATGCCGGTCCCGGTGCTGGTGGGCTCCTGGCACACCGTCGACGGTCTCGTTCGATCGGTGTCGCCGCAGGCCAGAGAACTCGTGCAGTCGTTCTGGCCGGGCGGGCTCAGTCTGGTCGTCGAACAGGCGCCGTCGTTGGCGTGGGACCTCGGCGACACCGACGCCACCGTCATGATCCGCATGCCGCTGCATCCGGTCGCGATCGAGTTGCTTCGCGAGGTCGGCCCGATGGCCGTGTCCAGTGCGAACGTGTCCGGGCAGCCGCCCGCGACCACCGTCGGCGAAGCGCAGGCGATGCTCGGCGACCTCGTCTCGGTGTACCTGGACGGCGGACCGGCCGAGAAGGCCGTCGCGTCGACCATCGTCGACCTGAGCGGCGACGCTCCGCGCATTCTGCGTGAGGGCGCCATCTCGGCGGAGGAGATCGGCGAGGTGCTCGACATCGACGCCGCCGAGCTGAGGGCCCGACCGTGACCGGGCCGTTGGCCGCCGCCGACCCCCAGATCCAGGCGCTCATCGATCGTGAATCGCAGCGTCGTGCCGGGAGCCTGCAGATGCTGGCCGCGGAGACCATCGCGACGCCGGCCGTCCGCGCGGCGATGGGCTCGGTGTTGGCTGACAAGTATGCGGAGGGATACCCCTGACACCGCTATCACGGCGGCTCCGAAGTGGTCGACGAGGTGGAACGCCTCGCCGTGGACCGCGCACACACACTGTTCGGCGCCGATTATGTGAACGTGCAGCCGCTGTCGTGGGCCCTCGCGAACTTCGCGGTGTACGCGGCGTTCGCCCAGCCCGGCGACCAGGTTCTCTCGCTCAGCCTCCGCCACGGCGGACACCAGTCGCACGGTTCACGCGCCAATCTGTCCGGACGCTGGTTCAGCGTCGTCAACTACGAAGTCCGCGAAGACACCGAACGCGTCGACTACGACCGCATCCGCGACCTGGCGCTCGTGCATCGCCCCCGCATCCTGCTGGCAGGCGGCACCGCCTACTCCCGCACCTGGGACTACGCCGCGATGCGGTCGATCGCTGACGAGGCGGGCTGTGTCCTCTGGGTGGACGGCGCCCACGTGATGGGGCTCGCCGCGGCCGGAGTCATCGATTCGCCGGTGCCGTACGCCGACGTGGTGTCCGTTGCGACCAACAAAGTGATGCGAGGACCGCGCGGGGGACTGCTCCTTGCGCGCGGCGACCACGCCGAAGCACTGTCGCGGGCGGTCTATCCGTTCCTGCAGGGTGCGCCGGCCATGCATTCGATCGCGGCGAAGGCGGTCGCGTTCGCCGAATCGTCGACGCCCGAGTACCGCGCCTACGCCCACGACGTCGCCGACCTGGCGTCCGGTCTCGCCGCCGAGTTCGCCGCGCGTGGGCTTC
>JASLJL010000186.1 GCA_030152405.1 Gordonia sp. (in: high G+C Gram-positive bacteria)
GTCATGGTCGTCGCACTGCTGGCCAACGTCACCTGGATTCAGGTCTTCCGCGCCGACGAGCTGCGGAACGACACCCGCAACTCGCGCGTGCTCCTCGACGAGTACTCGCGGCAGCGCGGCGTGATCGTCGCCGCCGACGGCACCGTGATCGCCGAGAGCATCCCGACCGACAGCAGGTTCAAGTACCTGCGGAAGTACCCGACCAATCCGAGTGCGTTCGCCCCGGTCACCGGCTTCTTCTCGTTCGTCTACCGCGCCGACCGCGGCATCGAGGCCGCCGAGGACTCGGTTCTCAACGGCAACGACGACCGGCTGTTCACGCAGCGCTTCATGGACATGTTCTCCGGCCGCGACCCGCGCGGAGGCAACGTAGTCACGACCATCGATCCGAAGCTGCAGCGCACCGCCTACCGCGAGCTCGCCAACGCCGACTGCGACGGGCCGTGCCGCGGCGCAGTCGTCGCCCTCGAGCCGAGCAGCGGCAAGATCCTCGCCATGGCGTCGACGCCGAGCTACGACCCGAACACCATCGCGACTCAGGACTTCGCGAAGGCCGAGAGCGCGTGGAAGGACATGACCGCGGACGAAGCGCATTCCCCGCTGGTCAACCGCGCGATCTCCGCCCTGTACCCGCCCGGTTCGACGTTCAAGGTGGTCTCCACCGCGACGGCCCTCACCAACGGACTCGGCGCCGACACCCGGCTGACCGCGGACGCCCGGTGGAAGCTGCCCGACAGTGAGGCCTACCTGTCGAACGACAGCGGGTCGACGTGCCCGAACTCGTCCGGCGGCACGGTCAGCCTGACGCAGGCGTTCGCCGCGTCGTGCAACACCGCGTTCGCCCAGCTGCTCACGGAGAAGGTCCCCGGCGACAAGGTCGGCGAGTTCACCTCCACCGCCAAGGACTTCGGCGTCGGCGAGGATCCCGCGAACATCCCGATGAGCGTGGTCAAGTCGTCCGTCGGCGACATCGGCTCCGACCTCGCGGCCCTCGGCCAGTCCGCGATCGGGCAGCGCGACGTGCGCCTCACCGTCCTGCAGAACGCCGTCATCGCGGCGACCGTCGCCAACGGCGGCGCCCGCATGCAGCCGTACATGGTCGACAAACTGCAGACGGCCGACCTGCGGACCATCGCGACCACGTCGCCGACCACGGTCAACCGGCCGCTCACGGCCGCGGAGGCCACCACGATCACGGACATGATGATCAAGTCCGAACAGAACACCCGCGGCGCCCAGTCGGGCATCGCCTCGAAGACCGGCACCGCCGAGCACTCCGACGCCGCGCAGGGCGGTGAGACGCCGTACGCCTGGTACATCGCGTTCTCGCCCAGCTCGAACAGCCGGATCGCCGTCGCCGTCATGGTCGAGAACGGCGCCCAGGGTCAGAACGCATACGGCGGCGTCGTTGCCGCCCCGATTGGACGCGCAGTGATGAACGCATACACCGGAGGTAATCGATGAGCCTGCAGAGCGGCACCATCGTCGCCGACCGCTACCGCCTGGTCCGCCTCATCGCGACCGGCGGCATGGGCCAGGTCTGGGAAGCGCTCGACACCCGCCTCGGACGTCGAGTGGCCGTCAAGGTCCTCAAGGCCGAGTACTCGAACGACTCCGAGTTCCTCGGACGCTTCCGCACCGAAGCCCAGACCACCGCGCGCCTCAACGACCCCGGCATCGCCAACGTCTTCGACTACGGCGAGACGCCCGACCGCAACGGCGGCGACCCGCTCGCGTACCTGGTGATGGAACTCGTCGACGGCGAACCCCTCAACTCGGTGATCAGCCGCATGGGCAAGCTGGCGTTGACGCACACCCTCGACATGCTGGAGCAGACCGGGCGCGCCCTCCAGGCCGCCCATACCGCGGGCCTGGTGCACCGCGATGTGAAGCCCGGCAACATACTGATCACGCCCACCGGGCAGGTCAAGATCACCGACTTCGGCATCGCGAAGGCGGTCGACGCCGCCCCCGTGACGCAGACCGGCATGGTGATGGGCACCGCCCAGTACATCTCGCCGGAGCAGGCGATGGGCGGGGAGGCCACCGCCGCGTCGGACGTGTACTCGCTGGGCGTCGTCGGCTTCGAGGCGCTCGTCGGTCAGCGGCCGTTCCTCGGCGACGGTGCGATCACCGTCGCGATGAAGCACATCCAGGACCCGCCGCCGCCGCTGCCCGCGAGCATCCCGGCACCGGTCCGTGAGCTCATCGACATCACCCTCTCCAAGGACGCGCAGCAGCGGTACGCGAACGGCGGCGAGTTCGCGGACGCCGTGGCCGCCGTGCGCGCCGGGCATCGCCCGCCGCGCCCCCGCACTGCGGGCGCCGTCGCACCGGTGCCTGTGCCCGTCCCGTCCTCCACGAGGGCGATGACCGCTCCGGCGCCGGCTCCCGCGGCCAGACCGGCCACCGGACCGTCGACTGCGGCGTCCCCCGTCATCGACGACGGGTGGAGCACCACACACAAGGTCCTGACGGCGGTCGCGGCGCTTCTGCTCCTCGCGGCGGTCGCACTGATCGCGTTCTGGATCACCAACAGCCCGAACGAGCCCACGCCCGGACCGTCGTCCACGCCGGTGACTCAGACCGTCACCGAGACGCCCGAATCGACAACCGAGGAGACCACCTCCAGCACCGAGGAGACCTCCTCGAGCGAAGAGGACACGCCGTCGTCGACGACCGAGGAGCAGACCTCGGAGCAGTCGACTCCGCCGCCCGGCTCGCCGTCGACCGACGGCGGGATCACCCTTCTCCCCGGCGTGACGATAAGGCCGTGATGCAACCGTGAGCGACCTGGATCCGCACTACCTGTCCGAGCGATACGAGCTCGGCGAGACGTTGGGCTTCGGCGGCATGTCCGAAGTCCAGTACGCACGCGACCTGCTGCTGCACCGCGACGTCGCGATCAAGGTGCTGCGCGCCGACCTCGCGCGAGATCCGTCGTTCTACCTGCGTTTCCGCCGAGAGGCGCAGAACGCCGCCAAACTCACCCACCCGTCGATCGTCCAGGTCTTCGACACCGGCGAGGCGCAGACCCCCGAGGGTCCGCTGCCGTTCATCGTCATGGAGTACGTCGACGGCGACACTCTCCGCGACATCCTGAGGTCGTCCGAGTCCGGAGTCATCGCACCCAAGCAGGCGATGACGTGGATGGCCGACGTCGCCGCCGCCATGGACTTCTCGCACCGCGCGGCGATCGTCCACCGCGACATGAAGCCCGCCAACGTGATGATCGACCGCTCCGGCGCCGTGAAGGTGATGGACTTCGGCATCGCGCGCGCGATGGACGACACGTCGGCGACGATGACCCAGACGTCCGCCGTCATGGGCACCGCGCAGTACCTGTCGCCGGAGCAGGCGCGCGGCATCAAGGTGGATCCGCGCAGTGACATCTACTCGATGGGCTGCGTCCTCTTCGAGCTCGTAACCGGTGAACCGCCGTTCACCGGCGACTCGCCGATCGCGGTCGCACACCAGCACGTCCACGAGGATCCGCGCCGCCCCTCCGCGGTCCGGCCCGAACTGTCCCCGGAGCTCGACTCCATCGTCATGCAGGCGATGAGCAAGAATCCGGCGAACCGGTACCAGACGGCCGCCGACTTCCGGTCCGACCTCATCAAGGTCCTCGCCGGCGGCAGGCCGTCCGCGCCGATGCTGCTCACCGACGAAGAGCAGACCGACTACATCAACGC
>JASLJL010000195.1 GCA_030152405.1 Gordonia sp. (in: high G+C Gram-positive bacteria)
CAGAGCTGTCGGAAGGGCGAGGACCGCGGCGTCGACCAGGGCTCGACGGCGTCGCGCCGCCCGGTCCGCGGTGCCGGGCCGCCGGTAGCTCAGCACCGCGACGAACAGCATCGCGGCGAAGCCGGCCGCACCGCCGTCGTACCGGGTCAGGTACGCCAAGCCGAAGGCGACGCCGGCCGTCACCAGGTCGTGGACGTCGTCGGTGTCGGACCAGCGGATCAGTCGTCGCACGGCCCACAGCAGGCAGAACAGGTAGGGCGCCTCGCTCATGCCGTTGGCGCCGTAGAAGATGATCATCGGGTTCAACGCGTAGGCGCAGACGATGGTGACCCCGAGTGCCTTCGACAGGCCGCGGTCGGCGACGATGCCGGTCAGCTGCGTCACCGATCCGGCCATGAACACCGCCGACATCACGACCGCGGCGAACCCGTGGGTGGTGAACGGAGGCCACCACCACGCCAGCCACACGAGCGGCAGCTCGGCGATCGCGGTGAGCGGGGTGAAGATGAAGCCGATCGCCGACACATGCGGGTCCCGACTCGCGACCGCCGCCTGCGCGGCCTGGACGCGCGACAGTGCGTCTCCCGCGTAGAACTGCTGGTCGAGCGACAGATACGCACCGACCAGGAGATACCCGACCACGGCGACGCCGAACACCGCCCACTTGGCCTGTCGCGCGGTCACGGCGTCGAGCTCTCGTCGGATTTGGCGAGCCCGTGGAACGTCTTCTCCCAGTACGAGGGATTGCGGATCAGCTGCCACATGCCCTTCAAGGACGCGACGCTCATCATCAGCCAGTACAGGGGGACGATCATGGCGGGCCAGAACAGGTCGTCTCGGCCGTCCTCGCGGATCGCGATCACGTTCATGTAGATCATGACGCTGTTGCCGAACACCAGAGAGATCAGCGCGAGGTAGTAGATGGGGCCGGGGAACAGCTCGGAGATCACCGGGAGCTGCCCGGCCACCCAGACGGCTGCGATCAGCCAGAACAGCATGTTGACGCAGGCGATGAAAGCGGTTCCCCCGAGCAGCAACGTGAAGCGGAGTGCGGACACCGGTCCGATCGTCCGGATCAGAGACACCGGCCTGCGCATGTGGACCAGCCAGGTCTGCATGTAGCCCTTGTACCAGCGAGAACGCTGCCGAACCCAGTTGATCGCATCGACGTTGGCCTCCTCCATCGTCACCGAGTCGATGACTGCAGTCCGGTAGCCGTTGGCGGCGATCCGGACCCCGAGATCGGCGTCCTCGGTCACGTTGAAGGGATCCCACGCCCCGATCTCGTCGAGCAGCGACCGCCGGAAGTGGTTGGACGTGCCGCCGAGCGGGATGGGCGACCGACTCGCCATCACCCCGGGCAGGAGGTAGCCGAACCAGATGCCGTAGTCGGCCGTGAACCAGGCCGTCAAGACGTTCTCGGTGCCGTTGTGGAAACTGAGCTTGCCCTGGATGCACACGACGTCGTCGTCGAGATCGGCGAACGCCGCCGCCACCCGGCGCAGCTGCAGCGGATCGGGTTTGTCCTCGGCGTCGTAGATCGTGACGATGTCGCCGGTGGCGAAGTGCAGACCGTAGTTGCAGGCCTTCGGCTTGGTGCGCGGCTCGGCGGGCGGCACGAGGACGACGGTCACCAGGTCGTTTGCCGCGACGGCGTGCGCGGCGTCGATCGTCACCTGATCGTCCTCCTCCAACAACAGCAGGACCTGCAGCTTCTCGAGCGGATAGTCGAGAGCACGCATGTTCTCGATGAGGTCGCCGACCACCTCCGGTTCGTTGTAGGCGGGCACGAGCACCGTGTACGCGGGGAGCTCGTCGTCCGGAACGGCTCGTGCACGCTCGTCGGACACCGTCAGCGCGCCGTTGACGAGGCCGCGGCGGAACAGCACGAGTCGGTCGATGAGCGCGGCGATGTACACGAGGGTCAGGGTGGACACCACCGTCGTCGCGGTGACCTGGGGCCAGAACACGCCGGCACAGGCGATCGCGACCGGGATCGCGATGCCGATCCACTTCTGCACGGGGGTGAACGCGATGGACGCTGACATCGCCGGATCCCGCTCCCGGAGGCCGTCGACGGCGTCGTGGAGTGCGCGGGCGCGGTAGTCGGGGTCGGCGAGGCGTCCCTGGACGTCCATCAGCGTTCTCCGATCGCGGCGAGTCGGGTGTCGACGATGCCACGGGCCGTGGAGGTCAGAAGGTCCTCGTCCTTGAACGACGGGGTCTCGTCGACGGTGACCGCGTTGCCGCGCAGCAGGATCGTCACCAGCGGATTGATCACCTGCAGTGGACCGCGTGCGGGCTGCGGGAACGGCGCGCCGGGAAGATGATTGTCGACGGAGAAGAGTGTGACCTGCATCGTCTCGGAGTTGTTGTGCCAACGCCAACTCAGTCGGTTGAACGTGAGGACACGTTTGTCGTCGACGACTGTCTGGAGGGTCCCGGTGATCGCGTGGCCCAGGTCGACGAACCTCTTGGCGCTGGTCCGGTCGTCGGTGGTGTCGTAGACGATCGGCGGGAGATAGACGTCGAGCGTGATGGGTCGATCGGTGACGACCGTGTCGACGACCACGTAGCGGGGTCGTGCGGACTTGTCGTATCGGAGGTCGCCGCGGGTCTGCACGATGGTCTGCCGGACCGATCTCGCGTGACTGCCGTACAAGCGGTCGAAGCCGAGCGGCGTCATGTCCACCTGACGCCAGCCAACAGGCGCTTCGAGAGGGAGATCCATCGGCAGGCCCTCCACCGCGACGCCGTTCTGCACGCGCACCGACGGAACGCGAGCGAGGCTGATCAGGATCGACGCGACCGCGAGCATCACGACACCGGTCCACACGTTCGCCGCGGTGAGGTTGTTGACCCGTCGGTGCGGGTACGGCCGCAACGAACCCGAGTCTCGTCGCTGGTCCACGTACATGACGGCACCGGTGGACAGCATGGCCACCAGCGAAGGAACAGCCATGTACCCGAAACGGGGGAAGTCCGGCCGGAGGACCGCGATCAGTGCGAGCACCGCGCCGCCGGACGCGGCGGCCATCAGCGCGCCCACCGCGGCACGACTCCGGGAGCGGCCGACCGCCACCGCTGAGCAGGCGATGGCGAGGAGCAGGACGGCGATACCCGACGCATATCGTTCCGAGCCAAACGCGAGGACCAGGACGCGGAAGGGCAGGGGGAACACCGACAACCCGAGCAGCCACACCCACCGGTAGCGCGCCGTCGGGCGGATGCCGAACACCAGCACGAATGCGCCCAACACGAAGGTCCACATCGACAGCAGGTCGATGTGGACGGCGAGGTACACGCCGCTGTACCGCTCGTTCAGCATCGCCTGGAGACTGACCGCGAGTATCAGCAGCACGCCGCCGACGATCACGTCGGTCTGGCGGTCGTAGATGGGCAACTCGTCGTCGTTGCGCAGACTCACCCCGAGGGCGGCCGCGAACACCAGGAACATGGCCACCGGCAGATACACGAGGAGCGTCTGGGCGCCCATCTCGATGACCACGGCGGCGATCGTCTTGTGATAGGCGATGCCGGTCATCACGATGATGGCAACCCACCGCACGGCCACCTGACCGACGATCCGCGCCGATCTGAGCGTCGGCCGCTCGGGCGTCGTCGGGGCGTCGACCACAGTCGTCATCGTTCGCGTCTCAGTAGTCAGCGACGCCGTCGGCGCAGAAGCAGCCAGCCGATCAACGCGACGGCGACGGCTGCGACGACGGTGACGGTCGCGTACACCCACGAGTGGTCGGCGTCGGCGGGCGCGGCGCCGACCGACGCGGCCGTGACGAACAGCGGTTCACGGTCGGGCGTCTTGACCACGGCGTCCCCGGTGGTCGACGACCAGCGGTCGGGTTCAGCCGCCATCCACGTGAGCAGATCGTCGAGGCTCGCCACGTCTCCGGTCGACGATGCGACGAGCACGGTGCGGTCACCGTCGCGCGTCACCTGCAGGGATCCGTAGCGGACGCCGGAAACCGACGTGAGCGTGCGCTGTTCGTGCGACGCCGAATCGGTGACGCTGAGCGTCGTTCCGTCCGGTGACGCGAGCGGCAGGATGAGCCCGGCAGGCAGCCCCGACCCATCGGCGGCGATGACGACCGCCGGATGCGACGATTCGGCGGCGTCGGCGACGCTGCCCACGTCGACGCCGAGACGCACCGCGGTGAGCTGCTGGAGATGGGTCATGATGTCGACCGCGCGTGTCACGTCTGCCGTGTCGCCCTTCGTCCAGGCGAGCTGGACACGCGGCATGAGCGCCTGCGGGAGGGACTGCATGCCCGACGGGATCGGCGGGTCGGCGGCATCGGCGTCCACCTCCCCGTCGGAGGAGAGGGTGAGGGTCGCGAGATCCGCCTGGCCGCAGCCGGTGCGGACTCCGCCGTACTCCGCGGTCACGGCGATCTCGGTGTAGCGCGCGAGCAGGTCGTCGGGGATCGACACCCACCGGTCGAACGTGCCCGACGAGTCGGTGGGCCACGAGTCGATCACCCGGTCGCCGATCGCGACCACGATGCGTCCGCCTCCGTCATTCGGCGGAGTGAACGTGCCGTGGAGTTGGACGCGCACATTGTGCGAGGGCCGGGAGAGACGAGTCTGGTCGATGCCGAACGTCAGCCGGGGCCAACCGCCCGTCGTGGTCCGCTGGTCGGGCACACCGAGGTCGGCGAGGCTCGTGACGTCGCGTGCAAGCTGGGGAACGTCGTGCATCTGCCCGGCGATCACCCCGCCCGACATGGCCAACGGCGACAGGTCGGACGTCAGGAACGCCGCTTGAGCGGCGAGGTCGGCCGCCGGTCCGCCGATCGTCAGGTACGACGAGGCGCCGTCGCCCGTGAGGCGGAGCCCGGAGGGGAGGCTTGTGCTGATCGCGATGGTCCTGGCCAGGGCGCCGTCGCGTCCGCGGGGCGTCATGGCGTCTCGCGGGCGAGTGACGGTCGTGATCCTCACCGGGGCGGTGCCGTAGTGGGCGGCGACCGCCGTCGCGAGGCCGACGGCTGCTCGGGCCTCGGCGTCCTGCACGTCGTCCGGAATCACGATCGTCAACGACGCCAACGCCGGAGGGAGGAACTCGCCGACGGACTCGGGTCGACGCTCGGTGCCGGAGTACACGACCTGACTGTCGGTGATTCGGACCGCGTCGGACGGGTCGTACGCGCAGAACTCGTTGGTGTTGATCTCCGACCGCAGCACGATCGCCGCCGACCGGTTCTGCCGATCCACCTGGACGCCGGTCAACGGAATCGTCACGTCGGCTCCGACAGCAGTCGGGAGCGGCGTCCGCGTGAGCAGTCGGTCGCCCTGATACACGTCGACCGTGCCGCGCGCCACGTAGGACGGCAGGCTCACTCGTCCCCGGATCGACGCCGGTGTGAGGCCGTCCGGCACCGCCAGCCGCAGGCCGGTCTCGGCGTTCCGCCCCGGCAGGGTGATCGTTCCGCCCGCGCCGAGGAGCGACAGCCCGACCGCGACGTCCTCACCCGGCGCCGTCGACACCGTGTCCGCAGGCCCCGCGTGGACCGCCGCGGGGCTCAGTGTGACGAACAGCAGCGCCACGGCGGTGCACGCCGATGTCAGTGAGCCCCTTCGGATGCCACGCATGCGGCTACAGTAACGTCGCCGTACCCGCGTCGGAGGCGTATCCGACGTAGTCTTCGGATGTGCGTTCGCCCATCCCTGATTATCTCGCCGACACCCTCCGAGCCGTGGAGGCCGACCAGTCGGGCGCCACGGCCGACTACATCCCCGAGCTCGCCGACGCCGATCCGGACCGTCTCGCGGTGGCGTTCTGCACCGAGGACGGCCGCCTGTACTCGCAGGGCGACAGCGACGTCGAGTTCAGCATCCAGTCGATATCCAAGCCCTTCGTCTACGCGTTGGCGCTGGCGGATCGGGGC
>JASLJL010000205.1 GCA_030152405.1 Gordonia sp. (in: high G+C Gram-positive bacteria)
GGCCGAGCGCTGTGGGACCGCATCACCGAACTGGCAGACGGTCCGGGCGACGTCGAGTTGAGCGGACTCGCCGCAGACCTGTGGGAGATCGTCGACACCTATTCCGACGCCGCGGCGCAGGCGTACCACGACACCGAGATCGACTTGACCCGGGCCGATGAGATGCGAGCCGCCCGACTCGTTCGATCGTTGTTCGACGATCACTCGGCGCACCCGTCTCGACTGCTCGAAGCGATGCGCGGTCTCGGACTCCCCGAATCCGGTGTGTTCGGCGTGGTGGTCGCGGATTGCGACCCCACGTCGCTGACGCCGGGGGGCCTGCGCCGCGGCGTCGACGCATTGGGGGTGCAGTCGGCCTGGGACATGCATGTCGAGTCGGTCGTCGGTCTTGTCATCGCGCCCAACGCGGTCGACGCGTACCGTGCGGCCGAGCACCTGAGCGAGGCGACCGACGGCAGCGTCGGCATCAGCACACTCTTCTCGTCGCCGCTGTCGATCGTGGCCGCTCTCGCGGAGGCGCGCAGCGCCGCAGGCACCGGCACGCCGGGAGTCACCCGTTTCGGCGACGATCCCATCGCCCACCTGCTCGGGTCGGACCCGGCCGCGAGCGACGTCGCTGCCGCGCAGATCCTCGGACCGGTTCTGGGTCTGCCCGCGGCCGAGCGCAGCGACCTGCTCGCGGTTCTCGACGCGTGGTACCGCTGCAGCGGTTCGGCCGCAGCCGTCGCCGACGTGCTGTTCTGTCATCGGAACACCGTCCGCTATCGGCTGCGGAAGATCAGCGAGCTGACCGGGCGCGACACCACCGACCCCGCGCAGTCTGCGGAGCTCTACGTCGCGCTTCGCGCCGTCCGGTTGCGACGGCACGGGGCCTGACGAGCCGTCAGTCCTCGAAGTGGGCCGTGAGTTCGGAGACGATCTGGTCCCACAGCGGTTCGGGAAGGTCGTGCGCCATGCCGTCGACCATGACGAGTCGTGCGTTCGGCACCGTCTTGGCAACGGCGCGAGCGCCGGTCGGACGCATCAGCTTGTCGTGGGTGCCGTGGAGCACCAGCGTTCGCGCGGTGGTCCGCCGGTTGTGACCGTCGAGCCGTCCGGAGGCCAGGATCGCGGCGAACTGCCGGGCGAAACCGATCGGGTAGTAGCTCCGTTCGATGTACTCGGTGACGTTCGCGAGCGCGACGTCGAGTGGAGCAGGAAACACCGGGCTTCCGATGATCCCGTACATCCGGGCACTGCGTTCGATGAGCTGCTCGCGCGTCGCGTCCTTCGGTGGAGGCGAGATCAGCGCGAGCATCTGTCGAGGTCCAGGCGGCGGCAGAAACGGCCGGTTGTTGCTCGACATGATGACGGTGGCGGAGAGGGTTCGGTCGGCGTGGTCGGCCGCGAACACCTGCGTGATCATCCCGCCCATGGACGCCCCGACGATGTGGGCGCGATCGACGCCGAGATGATCGAGTACGCGGACCGCGTCGGCGGCCATGTCGTCGAGTGTGTAGGCCGATCCCGACACCGGGATGCCGACGAAGAACTGCAGCAGTTTGACGGGCAGCGGCGCGCCGCCCGAGTGCGCTCCGTCGAGTTTCCCGGAGAGTCCGGAGTCTCGGTTGTCGAACCGGACGACGTGATAGCCCGCAGCGGCGATCTTCTCGCAGAACTCCGTCCGCCAGTGGACCATCTGGGCGCCCAGGCCCATGATCAGCAAGACAGTGGGATCGGCCGGATCACCGAACTCCTCGAAGCACAGGTCGATGTCGCCGGGCACAGTGCCGATTCGGGTCGTCATGGGTCCATCATGGCCGACGTCGGGCGCGGCACGGTCAGTGGACCGCGGCGACGACGGTCCCGGCCGCGACCAGGAGAGTGATGTAGACGACGGCGTGGACCGAGTCGGGGATCCGGGGCGGACGACGTCGGAGCGCGACCACCACCGGAATCGACGCCGCGAGCAGGGCGGCCGCGGCCTTGACGTCCACCGACCCGACGAGGCCCGGAGCCGGAGCGACGCCCGAGGTTCCCGCGACGGACACCAGCAGCGCCGGCGCGACGATCGCGAGAGTGAGCGGATTGGCCAATGCCGAGGCGTCGCCCATCGTCGCACCGGCCCGTCTCAGCAACGGCACCGTCATGACGCTTCCGCCGACGCCGAGGAACGCCGCGACCGTCCCGATCGGGGCGCCCGTCCACGTCGCCACCCCGGACGTGCCGATCTCCGACGCCGACGACCTCCGTGCCGCGCGGATGAAGCCTGGACGGAGGACCAGGTCGAGGACCGTCGCGGTGACGTATACGACGAAACCCCATCTGATGATCAGATCCGGGGCAAGACGTCCCGCCCACGCGCCCGCGGCGCCGCCGACGGCGAGCAACCCGAGGAGTCCGGCGCGCCCACGGAGACCGGCGAGCACCCCACGTCTCGTGGAGGCAGTCGCCACGGCGGCGTTCACCAGCATCACGAGGGCGGACGTCGCAGTGGCGATGCGGATGGCGTCGTCCCCGAAGGGCGCGTCGAGGACCGCGATCACCGGAACGGTGACGAACCCGCCGCCGAAGCCGAAGAGAACCGTGGTCACGCCGACCGTGACGCCGATGATGAGCAGTGTCGCCGTAGTCATGGTCCAAGTGCAGCCCAGCTCTTGGATGGCGGGCAATCGATGGTTTGCCAAACAGCATCGACTATCGGCCACTAGGATCTGACTCGTGCCCGGACTGGCGATCGACGACTACGACCACGTGCCCGCCGAGGTGCTTCCCGTCGGAACCGACTACGGCCCCGACGCCGTGCTTTCATGGCACAGCCATCGCCGAGCGCAGTTGCTGTACGGATCGAGCGGGGTGATGGACGTCGCGACCGACGACGGTCGTTGGATGGTTCCGGCCGAGCGTGCGGTGCTCATTCCGCCGGGTACTCGGCACCGTGTGCACATGCACGACGTGATCACCTGGAGCGTGTACGTCGAACCCGCGTCCGTGCCGTGGTGGCCGACCTCGTGCACGGTGATCGACGTCGGTCCGTTGCTCCGAGAACTCCTCCGGGAGCTCAGCCTGCTGCCGGTCGACGCACCTCGTTCCGAGCGCGACCGGATGCTGATCGCGTTGACGCTGCTCGAGCTGCGCTCGCTGGCGCCGTCGCCGTTCGAAGTCAGGTTGCCGGACGGCGAGCCCTTCCGCCGTTTGTGCCGGGAGTACCTCGCCCGACCGGACGTCGGCCTGACCACGCGCGAATGGGCGGCTGCGGCGTCGATGAGCACCCGCACGTTCGATCGCGGGTTCCGTGAGGCGACCGGGATCAGCGCGGCGGCGTGGCGCACGCGGGCTCGACTGCTCGTCTCGCTGCCGATGCTGATCACCGCCAACGTGACCGAGGTGGCGGGTCGATTGGGCTACTCCTCTCCGGCGGCCTTCACCGCCGCGTTCACCAAGGCGATGGGATCGCCGCCGTCGGCCTTCCGCGACGCGAAGCGAGGAGTACTCGCTTGATCTGTGCCTCGGTTGGTGCAGGCGATCGGTCCTGTCGTACTCTGGCCGCCGCACGTCGCCCGGGCACCGGGGGCGGCGACAATGGATCGAGGCGGAATGAAGCGGCGAGTCATGGCGACGATCGGCGTGGTCCTCCTGCTCGGAGTGGGTATTCCCTCGACGGCGGCGGCGTCACCGGCGTCGGACGGGCTCGTGCGCTACCTCGACGCCGGACTGCCGAACCGGGACGCGTCGCGGGGCGTGGGGGCGCCGAATCCCGCACTCCCACATCGGAGCTCGGAGATCCGGCCGCTTCTCGCCGCGGCTCGTGCGCAGAGCCTTCAGCCCGTG
>JASLJL010000223.1 GCA_030152405.1 Gordonia sp. (in: high G+C Gram-positive bacteria)
CGAGGCCGAGTTGTGACGTGGACGCGATATTCGGGCAGTCCGGCACAGACGACAGCACCCTCCGACTTGGAGCCGGAGGGTGCTGTCGTCGTGCGGTGTATCAGATGATCGCGGTACCCACGGTCGGCGCGATGGTGCACGAGATGGTGCGACCCTTCTGCGTGGTGGTCACATCGCCGTAGATCGTCGACACGATGCGGCCGCGGCCGGTGTTCGCGATCGCGGTGAACGTTCCCGGGCCTTTCGTGGCATTGATCTTCGGGTTCGGCTTCAGCGCCGTGCGGCCGCTGCGGCCGGTCTCCAGGTTCAGCCAGGTCACGTACAGGCGACGTGCCGACGACTTGGCCGGGCCGGTGCCGAGGCTGGTGTACACGAATCCTGCCTGGCCGCGCTTGGGGCCGGGGGCGGGAGCGGCCTGGGGACCCGCGGTCGCGAGCGCCATGCCGACCGAGTTTCCGCCGCCGGCCATGCAGCCGAGGCCGATGGTCGGGTACAGGAACTGCTGGATGCGCGGCTTCTTCGGGCCGGTCGGGATGTCGGGCGCATCGCTCTTCTTCTTGGCGGCGTCGGTCTTGGCCGCCGGGACGGCGCCCGCGGCGACGGCCTGGGCCTTGCCGGGCTCGCCGAGGAAGTCGATCAGCTGGCGCCACGTGGACGCGGCCTGCGCGGGGAGGGCCGGGTTGTCGGCGAGGGCGCGCGCCTGGCCGAGGAGGTTCTCGTTCACCTGGCCGTTGTCGTCCCGGGTGGCGACGGAGCCGATGAGGGCCGGTGCGAACGCGCCGAGGGAGTTGAGGACGGCCGGGTCGACGTTCGGCGCCTTGTCCGGGACCGGAATGGTCTGCTCGGCGGGCGGCGTCTCGGCGGCCGGTTCCGCCTGGGCGACGGCGGGGGAGACGAGCGCGCCGGTCACGGCGAAGGCTGCGACGATGGCGGCGGTGCGGCTGGTGCGCGCAAATCGCACGACGGGGTCCTATCGATAGACGGCTCGGACAGTGACGAGAGTCTAACCCGAATGGCCTGAAACTTCTGTGGCTGATGGTGCAATTGTTACCAGTGTGAAACAACGTGGCTCATGTTCGGCGGTGTGCGCGCATTCCGCCGTCAGCGGGGCGACGGGCCACCTGGTTAGATCTCACGCAGAACGTCGGACAACCGGCCGACCCCGTGTCCACCCACAGGAGACCGTCGTGAAACACCGTGCCCAGTCCATGCGCCGAGCGCTCGCGCTCGGCATCGTCGCCGTCGTCGCCGCCGGAACAGCGGCATGTGCGACGTCGTCGGACAGCACGTCCGAGGTCAATCTGCTGACGCACGACTCTTTCGCGCTCCCACAGAACCTCGTCGACAAGTTTCAGCGCGACACCGGCCTCAAGCTCAACATCCAGAAGTCCGGCGACGCGGGGCAGTTGTCGTCGGTCGTGTCGCTGACCCCGGGGTCGCCCAAGGCCGACGCGGTCTTCGGCATCGACAACACCTTCGCCGCCCGTCCGATCGAAGCGGGCGCCCTGGAGGCGTACACGTCCCCGTTGGCCGTCAAGGGCGCCGCCGACTACGCGATCGCCGGACACGGCGATCAGCTCACCGCCGTCGACCGCGGCGACGTCTGCCTGAACGTCGACGACGCCTGGTTCGACGACAAGGGACTCGCGGCGCCGACCAGCGTCGACGACCTCACCGAGCCCGCGTACCGCGATCTGACCGTCGTGATGGATCCGGCCACCTCGTCTCCGGGCATGGGCTTCTTGCTGTCGACCATCGGTCGATACAAGAGCAAGGCCTTCGACTTCTGGCGCGGTCTGTCCGACAACGGCGTCCAGGTGGTCTCGGGCTGGGAGCAGGCGTACAACCAGCTGTTCAGTGCGGGCGAGGGCCACGGCGCCAAGCCGATCGTGGTCTCGTACGCCTCAAGCCCGGCGGCGACGCCGGGCACCAGCGCGATCCTCGACAGCTGCTTCGCGCAGATCGAGTACGTCGGCATCCTCGAGGGCGCTCGCAACTCCGAGGGTGCGCGCAAGCTCGTCGACTTCCTGCTCAGCCCCGAGGTGCAGGCCGCGCTCCCGACGGCGATGTACGTGTACCCGGTGCAGAAGAACACTCCCATGCCCGCCGACTGGCGACAGCGCGCGCCCGCACCCGCTTGGACGGTCCGCATGGATCCCGACTGGATCAACAAGAACCGCGAGGAATGGCTCACTCAGTGGCGCGACACCGTGAAGCGCTGACGCTTCCCGGCACCGCCCGCAGGCTCGCCCTGCCGCTGGTCTCGCTGATTCCGCTGCTGTTCACCGCGGCGGTGTTCGTGTGGCCGCTCGGTGAACTGGTCGCTCGGGCCCTCGACGACAGTGACGGCGCGTCGCTCAACGAACTGTGGGCGCGCACGCACGCGTGGCGTCTGCTCGCCGTCACCGCAGGTCAGGCCGCTGGGTCCGCGCTCGCCGCGGTGATCGTCGCGGCTCCCATAGTGTGGCTGCTGTCGACCGTCCGACTGCCCGCGGCAGGTCTGTTGCGCGCCGTGGTCACGGTGCCGTTCGTGCTGCCGACCGTCGTCGTGGGCGTCGCGTTCCGCGCCCTGTTCGACGGCCCGCTCGACTTCCTGCACATCGGCGACGGGTGGACGGCGATCATCGCCGCCCACACCTTCCTCAACGTCGCAGTCGTGGTCCGGGTCGTGTCGGCGGCGTGGCAGCGTGTCGATCCGCGCGAGGTCGCCGCCGCCCGCACCCTCGGGGCCTCGGCGAGCCGCGCGTTCCTCGACGTGGTCGCGCCGCGACTGCTGCCCGCGGTGGCCTCGTCGTTCGCGCTGGTGCTGCTGTTCTGCTCGACCAGCTTCGGCGTCGTCCAGATCCTCGGCGGTGGTGTCGCGTCGACCCTGGAGACGGAGATCTACCTGCAGGGCGTCGGCTACGCGAAGCTGCCGGACGCGGTCGCACTGTCGGTCCTGCAGATGGTGCTCGTGTTGGCGGCCCTGGGGCTGACGCGGCTGGTCGGCGTCACCCGTGTCCCGCCGAGCGGGGCGGGAGCGAACCTGAGGCCGCCGCGCGGAGTCACTCGCCTCGCGGTGGCGGCTGTGCTCGGATGGATCGGACTGTGCCTGGTGATGCCCATCGCGACGCTCGTGGTGCGCTCGGTGCGTCCCGGCGGCGACCATTGGGGGCTGGCCGGCTATCGGGCGCTCGCCGACACGACGTACGGGCCGTCCGCGTTCTCTTCCCTAGTGTACTCGGGGTCCTGTGCACTGTTGGCGGCGGCGATCGCGGTGGCGGTCGGGCTGCTCACGGCGACGGCGCTGACCCGCAGCGGCGGTCTCATCG
>JASLJL010000224.1 GCA_030152405.1 Gordonia sp. (in: high G+C Gram-positive bacteria)
TGCAGGTTCACCCGCCTGCCGATCTCGTTGTTGGTGCGCATGCTGTGCAGCGACGGGACCTGGCCGGTGTAGATCACCATGTCCCCGTCCAGGACGGCGAGGCTGGCCGTCTCCGACAACTCGTCGACGAGCGACTGGAGAACCGGTCCGGCCACTGCTCCGAGCTGACGGTTGGCGACCTCCCCCAGACGGATCAGTCGTGGACCGAGTGAGTATCGGCGATTCGGCAGCTGACGGACGTACCCGATGCCGACCAGCGTCCGCAGGAGACGGTGAATCGTCGGCGGCGGAAGTGGCGACTCCGCCGACAGCTCCGTCAGCGAGCACTCCCCGCCCGCCCGTCCGATGAGCTCCATCAGCTCGAACGCACGCTCCACCGACTGCACGCCACCCGATTTGGAATCCGCCATGCGGCCTATTCAACACCGCCAGAAATCGTTCCGCAATGCGGAATCGGTCATCCGGTGATTGCGCGGCGTTTCCTTGTGCATTCGCACCCCTTCACACTAAACTCCACCATGTGGAATTTTGATTCCGTAGGAGCACGACACACGATCCCCGGGGAGGCCACCACCGTGACACGACATCTCGACGACGCCCTGCTCGCCGGCGTCGACCGGCGTCTCGCCCAGGCCGACGCCGACCTCGCGACGCGGTACCCCGGCGACGACGGTCGGCGTCAGCCGATCCACACCGTCTATCTGCCCGGCGATCGGTACACCCCCGACATGCCCCGGGAATGGGGCGCGGTGGCCCTCGAAGCGGCACGGAATGCGGGCGGGCTGGACGCCGTGGCGGCTCTCGTCGGAGCCTCGACAAGCCCAGACTCGGCACCGGAGAAGCTCGCCGAACTCGTCGCGCACAAGCTGACGACCGAGCCCATCGAAGATCTCCGCATCGACTTCGAAGACGGATACGGCACCCGCGACGACGCGGTCGAAGACGCCGACGTCGCGGCCGCCGTCGCCAACCTGCGCTCTGCGCTGGACGCGGGCACGGCCACCCCGTTCGTCGGCACCAGGTTCAAATGCTTCGAGGCTCCGACCCGACGGCGCGGTCTCCGTACCCTCGATCTCTTCGTCGGCGGCCTGGTCGAGTCAGGCGGACTGCCCGACGGCCTCACCCTGACCCTTCCCAAGGTGACGTCCGTCGACCAAGTCGAGGCGATGGTGGAGGTCGCCTGTGCACTGGAGACGGCCCACGGTCTGCCCTCCGGACGCATCCGCTTCGAGGTCCAGGTCGAGACTCCCCAGGCGATCCTCGGCGCCGACGGAACCGCTCCCGTCGCCCGCATGATCCACGTCGGCGACGGCCGCGTCAGCTCGCTGCACTACGGAACCTACGACTACTCGGCGTCGCTCGGCATCGCGGCGGCCTATCAGTCGATGGAGCATCCCGTCGCCGACCACGCCAAGAACGTCATGCAGCTCGCCGTCGCCGGAACCGGCGTCCACATGTCCGACGGATCGACCAACATCCTGCCGATCGGCGACGACGAGACGATCGCCGCCGCGTGGAAGCTGCACGCACGTCTGGTCCGTCGCCACCTCGAGCGCGGCGTCTACCAGGGCTGGGACCTGCATCCGGCGCAGCTGGTGACTCGATTTCTCGCCACCTACGCGTTCTACCGGGACGGCTTCGGACCCGCCGCGGCCCGCCTCCGCAATTACATGCACAAGCTCGATTCGACGATCCTCGACGAGCCCGCCACCGCACGAGCCCTCGCCAACGTCATCAACCGCGGCGTGGTCTGCGGAGCGGTGACCGTCGACGAAGTCGAGTCGGCGACCGACCTTTCGATGTCCACCGTCCGCGACACCGCCCTTGTCCGCGCGACCACCACAACCAGGAGAGACCAGTGACTTCAGCGTCGTACTACACGCCCCGCGGCGGACTGCCCCCGCAGACCGATCTGCTCACCGATCGCGCGATCGTCACCGAGGCATACACGGTGATCCCCCGCGGTGTGCTCTCCGACATCGTGACCTCGGTGTTCCCCGAGTGGACCAACACTCGCGCGTGGATCATCAACCGTCCTGTCGCAGGCGGCGCGACGACGTTCTTCCAGGCCATTGTCGAGGTGGCGCCGGGCGGCGGCGCCCAGCGTCCCGAGCCGCAGGCCGAGGTCGAGGGCTTCCTGTTCCTGACGTCGGGCGCACTGACGGTCACCGCCGGCGAACAGACCGAGACGCTCACCGAGGGCGGGTTCGCCTACCTCCCCGCGGGCATCGAGTGGTCGGCGGACAACAACGGCGACGCCGACGCCACGTTCGTCTGGATCCGCAAGCGCTACGAGCCCGCCGCGGGTCACACCCCGTCGGTGAAGTTCGGCAATGAACAGGACATCGAGCCCTCGGCCATGCCCGGCACCGACGGCAAGTGGCGCACCACGCGCATGCTCGATCCCCAGGATCTCGCGTACGACATGCACGTCAACGTCGTCACGTTCGAGCCCGGCGCGACCATCCCGTTCGCCGAGACCCATGTGATGGAACACGGACTGCTCATGCTCGAAGGCAAGGCCGTCTATCACCTCAACGGCGACTGGGTGGAAGTCCAAGAGGGCGACTACCTGTCGCTGCGCGCCTTCTGCCCGCAGGCCTGCTACGCGGGTGGACCGTCGAACTTCCGTTACCTCCTCTACAAGGACGTCAACCGCCAGATCACGCTCTGACGCCCCCACAGACACTGCCCGGCACGCGACAGCGTGCCGGGCAGTTTCCATCTCGACTCCGCTCGATCAAGCAGGCCGCGACATGACGAAGCCGGGCACCTGGGAGGTGGTTCCCGGCTTCGTCGTGTGGGGGTGGGACAGTCAGATCTGGAAAGGCCAGCCGACGACCTTCTTCTCGCGAGGCTTCGCGTAGGTGCGGACCTTCGACGTGGACAGGCCCATGCGGACGAGGCCTTCCGCGATCGTCACCGCGGAGCGCACGCCGTCGACGATCGGCACGCCCGTCGCCGCGCGCACTCGGTCCTCGAGTTCGGCCATTCCGCCGCAGCCCAGGCAGATCACTTCCGCGTGGTCGACTTCGACGGCCTCACGCGACTGCGCGACGATCGCCTCGACTGCGCGATCGGGATCGGACTCGAGTTCGAGGACGCCCAGCCCCGACGCGCGGACCGACGCACAGCGAGCGTCGAGCCCGGCGAGCTTGAGTCGATCCTCGATCAGCGGAACCGTGCGGTCGAGCGTCGTGACGACCGAGTACTTGTGGCCCAGGTACATCGCGGTCGACGCGGCGGCCTCCGTGATGTCGACCACCGGGACGTCGAGCAGTTCCTGGAGACCCTCGCGTCCGTGTTCGCCGTATCCGGCCTGGATGACGGCGTCGAACGGTTCAGGGTAGGACGTGATCGCATCCATCACCGCGATGGCGGCGAGGTAGCTCTCGAAGTTGCCCTCACACGAGTCCGCGCCGAAACGCGGGGTGATTCCGACGATCTCGGTTCCGGGCGAGGCGACGCCGCGTGCCGATTCGGCGATGGCGTCGGTCATGGACTGCGTCGTGTTGACGTTGGCTACGAGGATTCTCATGACGCTCCTAGTGGGTGCTCTTGACGGCGATCTCTTCGCCGGACACGTCGTGGAACGGGCCCTTGCGATCGGCCACGGCGAGGTAGACCAGCGCGCCGAGGCCGGCACCGATGAACCAGGAGAACTCGGAGACCGATTCGAATGCCGGGACGAAGGCCAGCAGCAGCGCGATGATCGCGGTCACCACGAACGCGACGACGGCTCGCGGGTTGACGCCCTTGGTGTAGTGGTAGTCGCCGTCGGCGTCCATCGAGAAGAGCGCGAGGACGTTGATCTTGCCGCGGCGGACCAGCCAGTAGTCGGCCATGACGATGCCGAACAGCGGGCCGAGCAGCGCGCCGAGGCCGCCGAGGAAGTAGTTGATCACGGCGGGCGAGTTGTACAGGTTCCACGGGAGGATGACCAGTCCGATGACCGCGGAGACGAGTGCCGCGCGGCGGAAGTTCAGGACCTTCGGGAAGAGGTTGCTCAGCGCATAGATCGGAGCGACGAAGTTGGCCATCAGGTTCACCGCGACGGTGAGGATCAACAGCGCCAGGCAGGCCATGACGAGCAGGAAGGTGTTCGGAACGGTCTGCACGATGTCGGAGACCGACTCGATCACCTGTCCGTTGACCTTGAACTGGCCACCGGCGAGGACCACGACGATGCCGCCGAAGAGCAGCATGTTCAGCGGGATGCCGACGAAGTTGCCGCGGACGATCGAGCCCTTCGACTTGGCGTTGCGCGTGAAGTCGCAGAAGTTCAGGACGAAGGTGCCGTAGATGGCAACCCAGAGGCTGGCGCCGCCGATGATCTTCGACCACATCGCGCCGCCGGTCAGGCTGTCCGGGGTGGACCAGGCGATCGACCAGTCGGCGTTGCTGAGCATCCACACCGCGAGCGCGACCATCGTGATCAGGATGACGGGACCGGCGAAGGCCTCGTACTTGCGGATCATCTCCATGCCGTAGCTGACGATGATCACCTGGATCACCCAGAGGCCGAGGAACGAGATCCAGCCGAGCGTCGACAGTCCGAGGAAGTCGTTCTCATCGAGAGTCGCGGCGGAGGGCGCGAGCGCGACGATCATGACGCGGAGCACGACCGACGCGAGGTACGTCTGGATTCCGAACCACGCGATCGCGACGACGCCGCGGATGAGTGCGGGCACCTGCGCGCCTCGGACACCGAACGAGATGCGGCTCATGACCGGGAACGGCACGCCCGTCTTCTCGCCCATGAAGCCCGACAGGTTCAGCAGCAGAAACAGGAACACGCCGCCGAGACCGAGGGCGAGGAGGATCTGCCAGCCGCCGAGGCCGAGGGCGAACAGGCCGAGCGCGAAACCGTAGTTGCCGAGGCTGTGGACGTCGTTGGCCCACAGGGTGAAGATGCTGTACGCGTTCCAGCGTCGCCCTTCGCGTTTCGTGGGTGCCAAGTCGGGGTTGTACAGCTCCGGACTCGGCTCGAATCCGGACTCCTTGACGGGTGACACCGTCTCGGTCATCTCTGTGCTCATGGGAGGAACTTTCACGTTCGGGGCGACGGTTCGTGAATCGACCGTTCTGCTCGACTTCACGCGACTCGGCGCATTCCACTCTGCGGAAAGAGTATTCCACAGACACGATAAGTAACGCGTACGATAGCGGGTTGTGTCAAGCTTCGCACCGCCTTGACCCGTGTTCGCCGTCACATCTACCATTTTCCATTGAGCAGACTTCGAGTTCCACGATGAGGAACTTTCATCTCGTAAGGAGACGCCGCCCATGTCCGAAGACACCACTGTGACGACGGAGGCCCCGCAGGCCCGGTTCGACCTCGTCGTCCGCGGCGAACAGACCCTCACCACCGCAGGCATCGTGGCCCGCGAGATCGGCATCACCGGTGGTCGCGTCGTCGCGATCGAGCCCCTCGGAAGCGGCCTCGACGGCGCGGAGATCGTCGAGCTGGCACCCGATCAGGTGATGATCCCCGGCTTGGTCGACACTCACGTGCACGTGAACGAGCCGGGCCGCACCGAGTGGGAGGGCTTCGACTCGGCCACCCGCGCCGCTGCCGCGGGCGGCGTCACCACGCTCATCGACATGCCGCTGAACTCGATTCCCCCGACCGTCAACGTCGAGGCGCTCAACGCCAAGCGTGCCGCCGCCGCGGGCAAGACTCACATCGACGTCGGCTTTTGGGGCGGCGCCGTCCCCGGCAACAAGGGTGATCTGCGCGGACTGCACGACGAAGGCGTCTTCGGCTTCAAGTGCTTCCTGCTGCACTCGGGCGTCGACGAGTTCCCCCACCTCACCGCGGACGAGATGGAAGAGGACATGGCCGAGCTGGCCGGGTTCGACTCCCTGATGATCGTTCACGCCGAGGACTCCCGCGCCATCGATCACGCACCGACCGCGGAGGGCAATCAGTACTCGCAGTTCCTCGCCTCGCGTCCGCGTGGCGCCGAGAACGTGGCGATCGCCGAGGTGATCGAACGCGCACGCTGGACCGGCGCTCGCGCGCACGTCCTGCACCTGTCGTCGTCGGACGCCCTGCCGATGATCGCGTCCGCACGGCGTGACGGCGTCAAGATCACCGTCGAGACCTGCCCGCACTACCTCACTCTTCTCGCCGAGGAGATCCCGAACGGCGCCACCGCGTTCAAGTGCTGCCCGCCGATCCGCGAGGCCTCCAACCGCGAGCTCCTCTGGCAGGGACTCGAGGACGGCACGATCGACTGCATCGTTTCGGACCACTCCCCCTCGACCATCGATCTGAAGGACGTCGTGAACGGCGACTTCGGCGTCGCGTGGGGCGGCGTCGCATCGTTGCAGCTCGGGCTGTCGCTGATCTGGACCGAGGCCCGCAAGCGGGGCATCGCCCTTACTCAGGTTCTCGAGTGGATGTCGGCCAAGCCCGCCGCTCTCGCAGGCCTGAACAACAAGGGACGGATCGCCCTCGGGTACGACGCCGACTTCGCGATCTTCGAGCCCGAGTCCGCGCAGGTCGTCGACGTGACGAAGCTGCACCACAAGAACCCGATCAGCCCGTACGACGGCCGCGCACTCGCGGGTGTCGTGAAGAGCACCTGGCTGCGCGGCAAGAAGATCGACTTCCAGACGGCTCAGGGACGCATGCTGCGCCGCGGCGACGTCTAAGTGCACCTGCTACTGCTGTCCCTCGGCGACGGAGCGCTCCCGCGCTTCGTCGCCGAGTGCGTTCGGAAGCCCGCCGCGTCGGTGCGCATCGGCATCGTGGCGGGTGCCGGCCGGGAGCTCCTGGAGGATCGTGGGTTCCAGACCGTCGACGACTTCGCGTTCGACGACGTCGACGCGGTGTACGTGGGCGGCGGCAACACATTCGCGATCCTCGCCGATCTACGGGCCCGCGGCATCGACCGCGAGCTCGCCGAGCGGGTACACGCAGGACTTCCCTATATCGGCCTCAGCGCCGGTTCGGTGATCGTCGGTCCCGATGTGGAGCCGGCCGCGTTGCTCGACGACCCCGCCGACGCACCCGGCCTCGTCGACACCACCGGGTTGCGTCTGATCGATCGAGTCGTGGTCCCTCACGCGGGCGGCATGCTGCCCGCGTACCCGTCGTCGCTGATCACCGAGACGCTCGACACGTACGGGTCGCGGTTCGACCTCGTTCCGCTCGACGACGATCAAGCCCTGCTGGTGACTCCCGATTCGCAGGAGATCGTCGCGTCCAGGTGAACGGCTGCTGCTAGATGTCGTCGAACGACCCGCCGCGGCCTCGGCCCGACGCGAACCGTCCCGCGCCGCCGATGCCGTCTGCGGTCAGCGAGCCGAGTCCGATCGTGTACTCCGCGCGGATCGCGGCGTCCTCGTCGAGTCCCCATTGATCACGCGCCGACCGTCGATCACCCCGCATACAGGTGTTCGGCATCCGCGCGATGTCGTGCGCGAGAGCCACCGCGGCCGTCCGCGCCTCACCCTCCGGAACCACTCGGTTGACCAGTCCGAACGAGAGCGCTTCAGACGCCCCGACCGGACGTCCGGTGAGGATCAGGTCCATGGCTCGGCTGTGCCCGATCAGCCGCGGCAGTCGGACGGTGCCGCCGTCGATCAGCGGGACTCCCCAGCGTCGGCAGAACACTCCGAGTGTCGCGCTCTCCTCCGCCACGCGGAGATCGCACCACACTGCGAGCTCGAGCCCACCCGCGACGGCGTGACCGTGGATCGCGGCGATCACGGGCTTGTCGAGGTCGAGGCGCGTCGGCCCCATCGGACCGTCCCCGTCGGCGGTGAGCACGTTGGATCGCTCCGTGCCCACACCCTTCAGGTCGGCGCCCGCACAGAACGAAGGTCCGTCGCCCGCCAGGACCGCGACCTTCGCGTCTGACTCCTCGAAATCGCGGAACGCGGCGGCCAGCGCCGCCGCCATCGGTCCATCCACGGCGTTGTGCCGCTCGCCGCGAGTCATCACGACGAGCATCACGTCGCCGTCGCGTTCACACCGGACGTCGGCCATCGCCGTCAGGCCTCGGGACGCTCGTCGTCGGCGAACACCGACATGCGGGTCACGTCGCGGTACGCGCCGTCGGCCCAGTACTCGGCCTTCATGTGGCCCTCGATCCGGAATCCACACTTCTGATAGACGTGGATGGCGCCCTCGTTCTCGTCGTCCACCTCCAGGTACACCTTGTGCAGGTTCAGGGTCTTGAACGCGTAGTCGAGGATCAACTTGGTGGCACTCTGCGCGTAGCCGTGACCCTGTCGGCCCGGTGCGACGATGATCTGGAACTCGCAGTTCCCGTGGATCGGCCGGATGTAGACCAGTTCGACGATGCCGACGGCCTCCCCGTCGTCGTCGATGACGAAGCGTCGCGACGTCGAGTCGTCGCGCCTGGCTTCGATCTTCGCCGCGAGCTCGGCTCGCGTCACATACGGTTCCGCGAACCAGTACCGAACCACTTCCGGATCGCTGAACAGCGAATGCAGAAACTCCAGATCGGCGGACTCTTGCGCACGCAGCGTGACAGTCATCCTGTCACCCTACCGAGCGCCACCCGACGTCCCGACGTCAGTTCACCGGTTCAGTGGCGTGAAGAAGTTGACGAGATTTCCGTCCGGGTCGCGGAATAGGAGCGAGCGGTTGCCCCACGGCATGTCCGTCGGCTCGTTAACGAATGACGTGATGACACCCTGCAGTCGCTGGTACTCGGCATCGACGTCGCCAACCAGGAAGTCGAGCACGACGGACCGGTTGGCCGCCGGTTCCACAACGTCCTCCCCCAGCAGGCTCGCAGTCGCCGAACTGGCGATCGCAAGGCTACCGACCGAGGTGTTGAGCTGCGCGAACAGCGGATGCAGACGATCAGCGGCACCGCCGGTGACCTTCTCATAGAAGGCGACGAGTCCGTCGACGTCGTCGGTGATTATGCGGGTTGCTGCGAAGGTCACGATGTCTCTCCTCTTGTCGGATCACTCGGCTCCTAACCGGGCCGATGATCCTGACTGTAGGAAGCCTTCCGGCCAGTTTCTGTCCGGTTATTTGTTCGAACGAATTTACGATGACACTATGATTTTTGACACTTGTCGGCTAGACTGGTTATAACGGCTAAATCGGACACGATCCTCTGCTCGTCGAGCGGAGTCGACATACCGAGAGGAGGCGAACCAGATGATCAACCCATCTGATCTGCCCGATTCGCCTCTGGACCTCGCTCGGCTGCAGGACGCAGTAGCGGCGAAGCTCGCATCGGTGTCACTGACGGCCCTGTCCGACGACGACGTCCTGCGCACCGCGGAGGTGTTGGAGCGGTCGCACCGCCGGACGGTCGGTGTCGATGCCCGGTTGTACGCGGAGGTGTCGACTCGTGGCGTGTACCGGAAGGCCGGTGCGATGACACCGGGCAAGTACCTGACCTCTGTACTGCGTCTCGGAGTCGGTGCACGGAACCGTCGGGTCGCGGCGGCGCTTGCGATCAGCCCGCTCTACAACTACTCCGGCGATCAGCTCGACCCGGCGTTGCCGGCGACTGCCGCGGCCGTGGCAGACGGTGACCTCTCGATCGATCACGTGTCTGAGATCGCTGCAGTCATCGACGAGATTCCCGCCGCGATCCCGGCCGAGGACAAGGCCCGCGCCGAGGCCGAGCTCGCTGAGTTGTCTCGTGAGTTGACGCCGGAGGGTACGCGTGAGGTGGGGCGCCGGATTCTGGCCCATCTTGATCCCGACGGGTCGCTCACCGATGACGCCGACCGGGCTCGCACGCGCGGGTTTCAGGTCCAGCCGCAGGACAAGCGGCTGATGTCCAAGATCCGCGCGCAGGTCACCCCGGCGTTGCGGGCCAAGCTCGAAGCCGTCCTCACCCTCTGGGCCGAGGTCGGAATGAACAACCCCGACGACC
>JASLJL010000231.1 GCA_030152405.1 Gordonia sp. (in: high G+C Gram-positive bacteria)
GACATGATCGAACCGCGGGGCAGTGGTCTCGGCCTCTATCGCCTTCGCCCGGCCACCGGACGCACGCACCAACTCCGTCTGCACATGGCGGGTCTTGGGGTCCCCATCGTCGACGACCCGCTGTACCCCGTCGTCGACCGGGCGCGGGTCGACGCCGCAGTCGACGACTTCACCAGGCCCCTGCGGCTCCTCGCGTACTCCGTTGAGTTCGTCGACCCGTTCACCGACTCTGTCCGGCGGTTCGAGAGCGGATCCTCTCTCGCGTGAGTGGCACCTCTCCGGCGTGGCGACGTCCCATACAGGTCGCTCCGCCGCTGACGTACCACTCCGGCGATCGTTACGATCGACGGGTGGCGATCATCGGCAGTTACGAGCGGCATCCCGATCTCGGTTGCGAGGCCGTCGTGTTCCTGGACGAGGAATCGGACGCCTGCGTGCAGTTGCAGCGCGATCTGCCCGGCGGCCCGCGGGCGGCCGAGTACTGCCTGACCACCGGTGCGAGCGCGCCCGTGTACGCCGCGGTGTCGCAGTGGCGCCGCGTGGGCGACACCTTCGAGTTCGCCCTGATCCCCGGTGCGGCACGGCTGTTCGGCGACGAGGTGATCTCGTTCGACGTCGTCACCGACGACGACACGACCGTCGACCAACTCGCCGAGCACGTGGAGCGACTGCTGCGCTGACGGCAGCGACTATCCTGGTGCTCGTGACTGACGCATTCGATCCCAGCGCCCTGTTCGGTGGCGGCGGCGGAGACAACCCGATGGCCGGACTCCTCGCGCAGGCCCAGGAGATGCAGGCCAAGCTGGTGGCCGCGCAGGACGAGATCGCGAACACCGAGGTGACCGGGCAAGCGGGCAACGGTCTCGTCACGGTCACCGGAAACGGCAGCGGGGACGTCACCGCGATCGCGATCGCGCGCGACGTCGTCGACCCGGATGACGTCGAGACCCTCCAGGATCTGGTGATCGGCGCACTGGCCGACCTCGCGACCAATCGGGAGGCGATCGCCGCGGAGAAGATGGGCCCGCTGGCAGGCGGCCTGCCCGGACTGGGCTGACCGATGTACGAAGGACCCATCCAGGACCTGATCGACCAACTCGCGAAGCTGCCCGGTCTGGGTCCCAAAGGCGCTCAGCGCATCGCGTTCCACCTGCTCGCCGGTGAGAACACCGAGATCGACCGTCTGACGGCGGCTCTCAGCAAGGTGCGCGACGACGTCACCTTCTGCGCCGAGTGCGGCAACATCGCAGCGGAGACTCTGTGCCGGATCTGTGCCGACGCGCGACGCGACGCGACGAAGATCTGTGTCGTCGAAGAGCCGAAGGACATCTATGCGATCGAGCGGACGCGCGTGTTCGACGGGCGCTACCACGTGTTGGGCGGCGCCCTCGACCCGCTGTCGGGCGTCGGCCCCGACCAGCTCCGCATCCGGGAACTGCTCAAGCGGCTCGCCGAGCAGGTCGACGGTTCGGTGGTCAGCGAGGTCATCGTCGCCACCGACCCGAACACCGAGGGCGAGGCCACGGCGACCTATCTGCTCCGCATGCTCAAGGACTTCCCTGGCCTGTCGGTGACGCGTCTCGCATCGGGCCTCCCGATGGGCGGCGATCTCGAGTTCGCCGACGAGCTGACTCTCGGCCGTGCGCTCTCCGGGCGACGCGTGCTGGTCTGATGTCCTGGGCTCGTGTCGCCGACGAGGTCGCGACGCGCGACGGTCTCACCGAGGGGCTGATCGCGATCGACGGATGCTCGGGTTCTGGCAAGAGCACGTTCGCCGCCGAGCTTGTCCGCGCGCTCGCCGACCGCGGCCGCACATCGGTGCTGGTGAGCACCGACGACTACGCGACCTGGGACGAGCCGGCGTCCTGGTGGCCGGAGATGGAACGCGACGTGATCCGAGCGTTCGAGCGTCGCCACGACTATCTGTACCGACCCCGGATCTGGGTGGACGGCGTGCCGGTGGTGGGACCGCCGGTGTGGATTCGCTGGCAGCCGCTGCTGATCGTTGAGGGCGTCACGGCGGCGCGACGGACGGTCTTCGATCGTCTGACGGCCGCGTACTGGATCGACGGTCCGCCGGCCGCCGAGCGGCTGGAACGGACTGTCGCACGCGACGGTGAAGCCGATCGAGCGAATCTCGCGGCATGGCAGCAGTTCGAACAGGGATGGTTCGCCGTCGACGGAACCCGCGAACGCTGCCGAGTGATCGGCTCAGCCGAGCTCTGAGAGATCGGTCGGGCAGCCGCAGGTCTGGCCGACTCGCAGCGTCACTCCGGGGACGCATGCGTCGACGTCTTTGGACTCCAGGGCGTCGAGCGCACGGTCGACGACTGCGGGCACGGGTAGGACGGCCGTCGTCGGGACCGGTTCGCGGTATGCCGAACCTGGGCCGTCGAACGATGCCAGTCGGATGTCGTGCGGGACGGTCAGGCCGGCGTCGGTGATCGCGCGGATGGTGGCGTCGGTCTGTCCGAGAGTTCCGGACACGACGGCGTCGGGCCTGCTCCCGGAGCGTAGGAGGTCTCCGACGGCGCGATAGGCGGACGCCGCGGTCAGGTCAGTCGGCACCGTCGTCACCGACAATCCGCTGCTGATCAGCCCGTCGAGCCGCTGGGCGACAGTCTCGCGGTCTCCGCGCTCGGCCGCTTCGTCGACGCCTCCGACGAACGCGGCCGTCGACACTCGGTGAACGCTCGTGAGGTGCTCGCCGATGAGCCGACCTGCGAGTCGGTGATTGGCGGAGACGACTGCGGTGCCAGCCGCGCCGCGCACGCTGTGCGTCCACACGACGGGCACATGACTGCGGCGACAGAGGTCGGCGGTGGCTTCTGCGGCCACTGATCCGACGACGATCAGACCGTCGACGCCGACCTGGGTGAACGATCGGGCGAACTCCAACTCGCGGTCGGCGTCGAAGCCGGTGTTGCCGATCAGCGTGAGATGTCCCCGGTCGCGGCCGGCTGATTCGAAGCGCTGCGCGTAGGCCGCGAACAGCGGCATCGACAGATCGGGGACGAGGAGCCCGATCTGTTGCCATCGGCGGGGGCGACGCAACGCCTGCGCGCGGCGGTCCGGTCGATAGTCGAGACTCTCCAGAGCCGCGGTCACCTTCGCCCGCAGCGATGCGGACACCGGTCGTGGGCCGTCGTTGATCACATAGCTGACGACGGCCGTCGAGGTGCCCGCCAGCTTCGCGACGTCGGCGAGCGTCGGACGCCTGGGCGCCTTCTCCGGTGATGCCGTCACAGTTCTCCTCGTCTGCCTCGCGCAATGATGCCCGCTCCTCCGAGCATGACGCACATTGAAATCACCCTGATTCTGACCCCTCGCATCTCGCCAGGTCAAACCTAATCTAATCGATTAGAAGCGCAACGAAGGGACAGCCTCACCATGGCGATCGCGACACTCAGCGGGGTCACGCACCTCGACCCGGCACTGGTCCACGACGGCTTCGTGCTGTTCACCGGAGCCGACACGATCACCCGGCTCATCGACCTCAACGGCGACGTCGTCAACGAGTGGCCCTATGCGGACGTGCCGCCGCGCATCCTCGATCCGGCGATCAACGA
>JASLJL010000521.1 GCA_030152405.1 Gordonia sp. (in: high G+C Gram-positive bacteria)
GGTTGAGCGCGGCGGGCGGCGACGTGGACCTGCGCGTGTACCCAGACGCGCCGCACGCCTTCACCGGCGCCCCGACGGCGATGGCCGCCGCAGCATGGGAGGGGATTTACGAATGGATCGATCTGGCCCTGTGACGACCCCGAATCATCGGCTCGCCGTCGTCGTCCTGTGCGCCGCGGGCATCGTCGTGGCGCTCATGCAGACGATCATCGTCCCGCTGATCCCCGAACTGCCCACGCTGCTGCACACCGACGCGAACAGCGCCTCGTGGTCGTTGACGATCACCCTGCTGGTGGGCGCGGTCGCCACCCCGATCGCCGGACGCCTGGGCGACATGTTCGGCAAGCGGCGCGTCCTGATCGGCAACATGGCCGCGGTGGGGGTCGGCTCCGCGGTGTCCGCGGTGTCGACGAGTCTACTGCCGTTCCTCATCGGACGTGGTCTGCAGGGCATCGGAATCGGCACGATCGCGGTCGGCATCAGCATCATGCGCGACGTGGTTCCGGCGGACCGTCTCGGTTCGTCGGTCGGAGCGATGAGCGCGTCGCTCGGCGTCGGAGGCGCGCTCGGACTGCCGTTCGCGGCCGCGATCGCCCAGCACATCAGCTGGCACGCCTTGTTCTGGATCAGTGCGGGCGCGGCGGCCGTGTGCGGGGTCGCGATCCGAGCCTGCGTGCCGGAGAGCTCGTCGACGGCGGGCGGCCGGTTCGACGCCGCCGGTGCGGTGGGACTGACGGCACTCCTCACCTTCGTCCTGCTGCCGGTCTCCAAGGGCGCTGAGTGGGGATGGACGTCGCCGCTGACCATCGGCATGTTCGCGGCCTTCGTCGTCTCCAGTGCGGTGTGGTGGCGGCACGAGCGGCGCGTCGGAACCCCGCTCATCGACCTCGGAATGCTGACGTCCAAACCGATCCTGCTGACCAACCTCGCATCGGTGGCCACCGGATTCGCCTTCTACACCATCGAGATCGCGCCGATCCAGGTGCTGATGGGTCCGACGAGCGCACCCGCCGGTCTCGGCATGAGCATGGTTCAGGCCAGCCTCGTCCTCGCACCGATGGGCCTGGTGATGTTCGGGTTCTCCTACGTGAGCGACTGGCTGAACGGCAGACGTGGCGCACGTGTGTCTCTGGCGTCGGGCGGGGTCATCATCGGCGCGGGCTACGTCGTCTTTCTGGTGATGCTCGTCGGTCCCTGGCCGATCGGATGGTGGTGGATCCTCGTGTCCAGTTCGTTCGTCGGCGCCGGTCTGGGTCTGGCGTACTCGGCGATGCCCGCCCTGATCATGCAGGTGGTCCCGGTGGAGCAGACCGGCGAAGCCAACGGTGTCAACGCACTCATGCGGGCGGTCGGGACGTCGAGCGCGACGGCGGTCGTCGCGATGGTGCTTACCGCGTCGACGGTGGAGCTGGGCCAAGTCCACGTGCCGACGATCGGCGCCTACGTCGTCACGACCGTCATCTGCCTGGTGGTGTGCGCGGTCGCCTGCGTGACATCGCTCGCGATCCCCCGCCACCGTGCCCTCGTCGTCGACGTTGTGACCTGAAATGCTGCTGTGACCTGAGACGACGCAGCGGGCCCGACCCGGAGGTCGGACCCGCCGCGATCGAGAGGTGTTCGATCAGCCCAGCGCTGCAGCCAATGCGGCGTTCAGCGTGGCGCTCGGACGCATCGCGGCGTCGAGCTTGTCCAGGTCGGCCTGGTAGTAGCCACCGAGGTCGACGGCCTCGCCCTGCACCGCACCCAGTTCGCCGACGATCGCCGACTCCTGCTCCTCCAGCGTCTTCGCCAGCGGTGCGAAGTGTTCGGCGAGCTCGGCGTCGTCGGTCTGCGCCGCGAGTTCCTGCGCCCAGTAGAGGGCCAGGTAGAACTGGCTGCCCCGGTTGTCGAGGAGCTTGCTGGTCGCCGCGTCGAGCGTGGTGCCGAGGACCGCGGCCTTCGGGTTGTCGTACTTGCGCCCGAGGTCGTCGAGGCTGGCTGCGAGGGCCAGGAACTCGCCGAGCGAATCCCAGCGGAGGTGATTCTCCTCCACGAGCTGCTTGACGTGCTTCGGCGCCGATCCGCCGGCACCCGTCTCGTACAGTCCGCCGCCCGCCATCAGCGGAACGATCGACAGCATCTTCGCGCTGGTGCCCAGCTCGAGGATCGGGAAGAGGTCGGTCAGGTAGTCGCGCAGGATGTTGCCGGTCACCGAGATGGTGTCCAGGCCGCGCCACGCCCGCTCGAGGGTGTACCGCATCGCACGCACCTGCGACATGATCTGGATGTCCAGGCCCTCGGTGTCGTGATCGGCCAGGTACTTCTTGACCAGGGTGATCAGGTTGTTCTCGTGGGGACGGTACGGATCCAGCCAGAACACGGCCGGCATCCCCGACGCACGCGAACGGTCCACCGCGAGCTTCACCCAGTCGCGGATCGGGGCGTCCTTGACGATGCACATGCGCCAGATGTCGCCCTGCTCGACGTTCTGCGAGAGCAGGACCTCGCCGGTCGACGCGTCGACGATGTTGGCGACGCCGCCTTCGGGGATCTCGAAGGTCTTGTCGTGCGAGCCGTACTCCTCGGCCTTCTGCGCCATGAGACCGACGTTCGGGACGGTGCCCATGGTGGTCGGGTCGAATGCGCCGTTGGTCTTACAGAAGTTGATGATCTCCTGGTAGATCCGGGCGAACGTGGACTCCGGCATGACTGCCTTGGTGTCCTTCTTGCGGCCGTCGGCGCCGTACATCTTGCCGCCGATGCGGATCATCGCGGGCATCGAGGCGTCGACGATGACGTCGCTCGGCGAGTGGAAGTTCGAGATGCCGCGGGCCGAGTCGACCATCGCGAGCTCGGGACGGTGCTCGTGGCAGCGGTGCAGATCCTCGACGATCTCTTCGCGCTTGGACGCGGGCAGCGTCTCGATCTTCTCGTACAGGTCGACCATGCCGTTGTTGACGTTGACGCCCAGTTCGTCGAACAGGTCGCCGTGCTTGGCGAACGCGTCCTTGTAGAACACCTTCACGCAGTGGCCGAACACGATCGGGTGCGACACCTTCATCATGGTCGCCTTGACGTGCAGCGAGAACATGACGCCGGTCTCCTTGGCGTCGTTGAGCTGCTCTTCGTAGAACTCGAGCAGTGCTTCCTTGCTCATGAACATGCTGTCGATGACGTCGCCCTCGTCGAGCGGGACGGTCTTCATGACGTGCGTCTCGCCGTCCGGCGTGACGACCTCCATGCGGGCCTCGCAGGCGTGGTCCATGATCATCGACTTCTCGCCGGCGTAGAAGTCGCCGTGCGTCATGTGCGCGACGTGCGACTGCGACGCCATCGACCACTTGCCCATGCTGTGCGGATTCTTGCGCGCGTACTCCTTGACGGCCTTGGGCGCGCGACGATCCGAGTTGCCCTCACGCAGGACCGGGTTGACGGCGCTGCCGAGGCATGCCGAGTAGCGGTCGCGGATCTCGGTCTCCTCGGGCGTCTTCGGGTTCTGCGGGAAATCCGGAACCGCGAAGCCCTTCTCCTGCAGTTCGTGGATCGCGGCATGCAGCTGCGGGACCGAGGCGCTGATGTTGGGGAGCTTGATGATGTTCGTCTCGGGCGACTGGGTGAGACGACCGAGCTCGGCCAGGTTGTCGGGAACCTTCTGCTCGTCGGTCAAGTAGTCGGGGAACGCCGCGAGAATGCGAGCGGCGACCGAGATGTCGCTGGTCTGGACGTCGATCCCGGCGGGCTCGGCGAAGGTGCGGATGATCGGCAGGAACGCTGCGGTCGCGAGGCGCGGGGCCTCATCGGTGAGCGTGTAGATGATCGTCTGCTTCTGGGAGGTCATAGGTTGCAGCCTCTTCTGATCGTCGTCGTTCTTGTGGAACTCGTTGCTATCGCTGACATTGTCCCGCCGAACGTGACCCGGCGCGTGCTGACCTCGTAATTGCGAGGCAGCCCACAC
>JASLJL010000010.1 GCA_030152405.1 Gordonia sp. (in: high G+C Gram-positive bacteria)
TGGTTCTACGACGCCCGAGTTCGGACGCGACTCTCGACGGATCGACTCCGAGGCGCAGTGCCCCGTCGAACGCGGCGAGCGACTGCGCGAATCCCACCGTCTCGGCGACATCGGCCGCGGTCCGCTCCAGGCTCGTCACACGGAGGCCGTCGACCGTCACTATGTCGTCGTCGTTGATCTTCGCGGTGTGAATCCTCCGCTCGCCACGAATGGTTCCGCCGGAGGACGACAGACTCGTCACGTGAACATGGCGCCGGCTGGGTTTGAGTAACGGCAGTCTGTGGACCGCCGCCGCAGATTGATGACTCAAGACCGTGGCGCCGCGATCGCGAACCCCGGTGGTCGTCGCAATGCATCGCAGCCGGTAGAGCAGCTCTGCGCCGTCGGGCCCGTCGAAGTCGTGGCTCCTCGGCGCGTACACGCCGAGCCCCAACCGGATCAACCGGCCCGAACGGACAGCCGACGACAACATCGCATCGGTCCAGCCGGCGCTGAGTGCGGCCCCGCGCCGAACGAGGCCGAACTCGTCAGTCGGCAAGGTGTGAACGGAATCCTCGATGATCATGGCGCCCCCCCCGAAACCAGATGTCCGATCATCGTGAGCCTGATCCCCATGTTTGGGTACCTCGAATTCCACAGCCGAGCCCACGAGACCCATCTCACTGCACCCGACCTGCGGCAACGATTTGAGATCGACGCGGACGTCCTGCATACTGTTTAGGTTGCCCCGAATGGGGCTGACAAACTTCCAGGGCCGCAACTGCGGGCCGGGTTGTGTAACGCGTGCAATTTGCTGATTGACACGGTCACGACACGCCCGACCGCGGGGTACCGGAGGCGAAGCCGACGAAAGTCGGCAGCTGGACGAAACAGTCCGGCAGCGTACAACGACAGAAGAACAGCGTCGATCCACCTCGATCTCACTCGGGGGTGGTCATGTGGCCCAGTTGCCGCCCGTGCATGCACGGGTGTGAGCCGCGCGGTGTTCGTCTGTCGAGAGAAACCAGACGGAAGAGGACACAGCGTGGCGGGACAGAAGATCCGCATCAGGCTCAAGGCCTACGACCACGAAGCGATCGACGCTTCGGCGCGCAAGATCGTGGAGACCGTGACCCGCACGGGTGCACGCGTGGTCGGCCCGGTGCCGTTGCCCACCGAAAAGAACGTTTACTGCGTCATCCGTTCGCCGCATAAGTACAAGGACAGCCGCGAACACTTCGAGATGCGCACTCACAAGCGACTCATCGACATCCTCGACCCGACGCCCAAGACGGTTGACGCGCTCATGCGCATCGACCTGCCGGCCAGCGTCGACGTCAACATTCAGTGACGGAGGATCGAAAACTATGAGCAAGCAGAATGCAACCAAGGGCATCCTGGGCACCAAGCTCGGAATGACCCAGGTCTTCGACGAGAACAACCGGGTCGTCCCGGTGACCGTCATCGCGACCGGCTCCAACGTCGTCACCCAGCTCCGCACTCTGGAGCGCGACGGCTACACGGCAGTCCAGCTCGCCTACGGCGCCATCGACCCCCGCAAGGTGAACAAGCCCGTCGCGGGCCAGTTCGCCAAGGCCGGCGTTACCCCCCGCCGCCACCTCACCGAGCTTCGTGTCAACGACATCTCGGAGTTCGAGGTCGGTCAGGAACTGGGCGCTGACATCTTTGCCGACGGCATCAAGGTGGACGTGACCGGTACCTCCAAGGGCAAGGGCTTCGCCGGTGTCATGAAGCGTCACGGCTTCGCAGGTCTGGGCGCCAGCCACGGTGTGCACCGCGTGCACCGTGCGCCGGGCTCCATCGGTGGCTGCGCCACCCCCGGTCGCGTGTTCAAGGGCATGCGCATGGCGGGTCGCATGGGCAACGACAAGGTGACCACGCAGAACCTGACCGTCCACAAGGTGGACGCAGAAGCCGGACTGCTGTTGATCAAGGGCGCGATCCCCGGCCGCAAGGGCGGCGTCGTGGTGGTCCGCGAGGCAGTGAAGGGTGGCAGCAAGTGAGCACCGAAACCGCAACCAAGTTGACGCTCGACGTCCGCGCAGCAGACGGTTCCGTCGCCGGAACCGCTGAGCTGCCGGCCGAGCTGTTCGACCAGACCGCGAACATCGCACTGATGCACCAGGTCGTCGTCGCTCAGCAGGCCGCAGGTCGTCAGGGCACGCACTCGACCAAGACGCGTGGAGAGGTGTCCGGCGGCGGCGCGAAGCCGTACTGCCAGAAGGGCACCGGCCGCGCACGTCAGGGTTCGACCCGTGCACCGCAGTTCGCAGGCGGTGGCACCGTTCACGGCCCGCAGCCGCGCGACTACACGCAGAAGGTCAACAAGAAGATGAAGGTCGCCGCACTCCGTGGCGCCCTGTCGGATCGTGCTCGCAACGAGCGCATCCACGTCGTCACCGAGCTGATCTCGGGCCAGACGCCGTCGACCAAGTCGGCACGCGCCTTCCTCGAACTGCTCAGCGAGCGTCGCAAGTTCCTCATCGTCCTGACCCGCGAGGATCAGGCCGGCTGGAAGAGCATCGCGAACCTGCCGAACGTGCTGGGCATCACCGCTGACCAGCTCAACACGTACGACGTCCTTGATTCCGACGAGATCGTCTTCAGCGTCGAGACGCTGAAGGTCTTCGTCGACCAGAACAAGAAGGAGGCCTAGGTATGGCTACGCACGCAGACCCGCGTGACATCATCCTGGCGCCGGTGATCTCGGAGAAGGCCTACGGCCTGATCGAAGACAACGTGTACACCTTCCTGGTGCACCCGGATTCGAACAAGACCCAGATCAAGATCGCCATCGAGCAGATCTTCGACGTCAAGGTCTCCAGCGTCAACACCGCGAACCGTCAGGGCAAGCGCAAGCGCACCCGCGTCGGTTTCGGCAAGCGCAAGAACACCAAGCGCGCCATCGTGACGCTGTCCGCTGACAGCAAGCCCATCGAGATCTTCGGGGGAGCGGTCAGCTGACCGCCCGCGAGAAGGATAGGGACTAACACTCATGGCAATTCGTAAGTACAAGCCGACGACCCCCGGTCGCCGCGGCTCGAGCGGTGCCGACTTCTCCGAGGTCACCCGCTCGCACCCCGAGAAGTCGCTGGTTCGCCCGCTGCACAGCACCGGCGGACGCAACGCACACGGCCGTATCACCACCCGTCACAAGGGTGGCGGCCACAAGCGCGCCTACCGTCTGATCGACTTCCGTCGTAACGACAAGGACGGCATCAACGCCAAGGTCGCTCACATCGAGTACGACCCGAACCGTACGGCTCGCATCGCGCTGCTCCACTACTTCGACGGCGAGAAGCGGTACATCCTCGCTCCGAAGAACCTGAAGCAGGGCGACGTCGTCGAGTCGGGCCCGAACGCCGACATCAAGCCCGGCAACAACCTGCCGCTGCGCAACATCCCCACCGGTACCCAGATCCACAACGTGGAGCTGCGTCCGGGCGGTGGCGCGAAGATGGCACGTTCGGCCGGCGCATCGATCCAGCTCCTCGGCAAGGAAGGCCCCTACGCCACGCTGCGTATGCCGTCCGGTGAGATCCGTCGCGTCGACGTGCGCTGCCGCGCAACCGTCGGCGAGGTCGGCAACGCCGAGCAGAGCAACATCAACTGGGGCAAGGCAGGCCGCATGCGCTGGAAGGGCAAGCGCCCCACAGTCCGCGGTGTCGTCATGAACCCGGTCGACCACCCGCACGGTGGTGGCGAGGGCAAGACCTCGGGTGGACGCCACCCGGTCAGCCCGTGGGGCAAGCCGGAAGGCCGCACCCGCAAGAACAAGGCCAGCGACAAGCTGATCGTCCGCCGCCGTCGTACCGGCAAGAACAAGCGATAATAGGAGGAGGTAAAAAATGCCACGCAGCCTCAAGAAGGGCCCGTTCGTCGACGACCACCTCCTGAAGAAGGTGGATGTCCAGAACGAGAAGGGCACGAAGCAGGTCATCAAGACCTGGTCGCGCCGCTCGACCATCATCCCCGACTTCATCGGTCACACCTTTGCGGTCCACGACGGTCGCAAGCACGTGCCCGTGTTCGTGTCGGACTCGATGGTCGGTCACAAGCTGGGCGAGTTCGCCCCCACCCGTACCTTCAAGGGTCACATCAAGGATGACCGGAAAGCGAAGCGCCGGTAATCATGACTACTGAAACCGATAACGCAGTGCAGACCGCTCGCGCGACCGCGAAGTTCGTTCGCGTCACGCCGATGAAGGCTCGTCGCGTCCTCGACCTCGTCCGCGGAAAGAACGTGGATCAGGCCCTGGACATCCTGCGGTTCGCCCCGCAGGCCGCCAGCGAGCCCGTGTACAAGGTGCTCGCCAGCGCGATCGCCAACGCGGAGAACAACCAGGGCCAGGATCGTCGCACCCTGATCGTCTCGGAGGCATTCGCCGACGAGGGCCCGACCCTGAAGCGGTTCCAGCCGCGCGCCCAGGGCCGTGCGTTCCGCATCCGCAAGCGCACCAGCCACATCACCGTGGTCGTGGCAGCAGCGGAGAACGGCGGACGTGCTCGTTCGCGCCAGCAGAAGAAGAAGGGAGCCTAAACCGTGGGCCAGAAGATCAACCCGCACGGCTTCCGGCTGGGCATCACCACCGACTGGAGCTCGCGTTGGTACGCCGACAAGCAGTACGCGGAGTACGTCAAGGAAGACGTCGCCATCCGCAAGCTGCTGAGCACCGGTCTCGAGCGCGCAGGCATCTCGAAGGTTGAGATCGAGCGCACCCGTGACCGCGTCCGCGTGGACATCCACACCGCTCGTCCGGGCATCGTCATCGGCCGCCGCGGCGCCGAGGCCGATCGCATCCGCGGCGACCTGGAGAAGCTCACCGGCAAGCAGGTCCAGCTGAACATCCTCGAGGTCAAGAACCCCGAGGCCGACGCACAGCTCGTGGCGCAGGGCGTCGCCGAGCAGCTCAGCAACCGCGTGGCGTTCCGCCGCGCGATGCGCAAGGCCATTCAGTCGGCCATGCGTCAGCCGGGCGTCAAGGGCATCCGTGTCCAGTGCTCGGGCCGCCTCGGCGGAGCTGAGATGAGCCGCAAGGAGTTCTACCGCGAGGGACGCGTGCCGCTGCATACGCTGCGCGCCGACATCGACTACGGGCTCTACGAGGCCAAGACCACCTTCGGCCGCATCGGCGTGAAGGTGTGGATCTACAAGGGTGACGTCGTCGGTGGACGCCGCGAGCTGGCTGCGGCCGCTCCGGCAGAGGACCGTCGTCCGCGTCGCCCCAGCCGTCCGCGTCGCAGCGGTGCCTCGGGCACCACGGCGACCGGCACCGAGGCCGGCCGCACTGCGGCCGCCGAGGCTTCGGCTGCCGATGCGCCTGCGCCTGCGCAGGCAGAGAACCAGGAGGGCTAGCCCATGTTGATCCCTCGTCGGGTCAGGCACCGCAAGCAGCACCACCCCAGCCTGAAGGGTCAGGCGTCGGGCGGAACCAAGGTCACCTTCGGTGACTACGGGATCCAGGCCCTGGAGGGTGCTTACATCACCAACCGTCAGATCGAGTCCGCTCGTATCGCGATCAACCGCCACATCAAGCGTGGCGGCAAGGTCTGGATCAACATCTTCCCGGACCGCCCGATCACGAAGAAGCCTGCCGAGACCCGCATGGGTTCCGGTAAGGGTTCGCCCGAGTGGTGGGTGGCGAACGTCAAGCCCGGACGCGTGATGTTCGAG
>JASLJL010000031.1 GCA_030152405.1 Gordonia sp. (in: high G+C Gram-positive bacteria)
CGAGGCCAGCTGGAGGAGTCGGGTGCGATGGCGTACACGACCATCGTGAACGCTCCGGCCTCCGACCCGGCCGGCTACAAGTACGTCGCTCCGTACACCGGCTCGGCCATCGGCCAGCACTGGATGTACGACGGCAAGCACGTCCTGATCGTCTTCGACGACCTCACCAAGCAGGCCGAGGCCTACCGTGCCATCTCGCTGCTGCTGCGTCGCCCGCCGGGCCGCGAGGCATACCCGGGTGACGTCTTCTACCTGCACTCGCGTCTCCTGGAGCGCTCGGCCAAGTTGTCCGACGCCCTCGGCGGCGGTTCGATGACCGCTCTGCCGATCATCGAGACCAAGGCCAACGACGTCTCGGCGTTCATCCCGACCAACGTCATCTCGATCACCGACGGTCAGGTGTTCCTGGAGTCGGACCTCTTCAACAAGGGCGTCCGTCCGGCCATCAACGTCGGCATCTCGGTGTCGCGTGTCGGTGGCGCCGCCCAGACCAAGGGCCTCAAGGACGTCTCGGGCTCGCTGCGTCTGGAGCTCGCACAGTTCCGTGAGCTGGAGGCCTTCTCGGCCTTCGCCTCGGACCTCGACGCCGCGTCGAAGGCGCAGCTCGAGCGCGGTGCCCGCTGGGTGGAGCTGCTGAAGCAGGACCAGTACAGCCCGGTCTCCGTGGAAGACCAGATCGTCTCGCTCTACCTCTGTGGTGAAGGCTTCATGGACTCCGTCCCGGTCGCCGACGTTCGCCGCTTCGAGTCGGAGCTGCTGGCCGACCTGCACCACACCGCTTCGGGCGTCTACGCGAACATCGCGGGCGGCAAGAAGCTGTCGGGTGACGACAAGGCCGCTCTCGCGACTGCGACGGACAACTTCAAGGCCGGCTTCATCGCCACCGACGGCTCGCGCGTCGTCGAGGTCGAGGCCGACGCCCTGGCTGCCGAGGACGTCGAGTCCGAGACGATCCGAGTGACGAAGAAGCAGAAGTAACATGGCCACTATTCGGGAGCTGCGCTCACGGATCAGGTCGATTCAATCGACCAAGAAGATCACGAAGGCGCAGGAGCTGATCGCGACCTCGCGGATCACCAAGGCACAGGCTCGCGTGGCTGCCGCGCGTCCCTACTCCGAGGAGATCACCCGGGTCGTCACGACGCTGGCCAGTGCGAGCTCGTCGCTCGACAGCCCGCTGTTGACTGCTCGCGAGACGCCGAAGCGGGCTGCCGTCCTGGTCGTGACCAGTGACAGCGGCCAGTGCGGCGGCTACAACTCGAACGTGCTCAAGGAGACCGAAGAGCTTCTGTCGCTGCTCCGCAGCGAGGGCAAGACTCCGGTCGTGTACGTGATGGGCCGCAAGGGCATCGGGTACTACACGTTCCGCGATCGTCCGATCGCAGCGAGCTGGTCGGGCTTCTCGCAGCAGCCCGCATTCGCCGACAGCGCGGCAGCGGTTCACCACCTGGTGGACGCGTTCCTCGCCGGATCGGACGAGTCGGTCGCGCTGCCGCAGGGCGGTCAGATCGAGGGCTTCGACGAGCTGCACGTGGTCTACACGCGCTTCGTGTCGATGCTGACGCAGAAGCCGATCGTCCGCCGCATGGCGCCGATCGACATCGAGTTCGAGACCGAGCAGCTGCAGATGGGCGACGACATGCTCGTCGACAACGGCAACGCTCACGTCTCGGCCGAGGTCGAGTTCGAGCCGGAGGCCGAGGAACTGCTCGACGCGCTGCTGCCCAAGTACGTCGCATCGCGCATCTTCGCAGCTCTGCTGGATGCCGCAGCGTCGGAGAACGCCGCACGTCGTACCGCCATGAAGGCGGCCACCGACAACGCGAACGAGCTCGAGAAGAGCCTGTCGCGGCAGGCCAACGCGGCACGTCAGGCACAGATCACCCAGGAAATCAGCGAAATCGTCGGCGGCGTCGAGGCGCTGGCGAACTGATCGCGACAAGACAAAACCGAGGAAAGTGAAACAACAATGACTGCAGCAGTCACCGACTCGAACGCGGGTGCCGCCACGGCGACCGCGGGTCGTGTCGCCCGGGTGATCGGCCCCGTCGTCGATGTCGAGTTCCCCCGCGGCGCCATCCCCAACCTGTTCAACGCCCTGCACGCCGAGGTCACGCTCCCGGCCGTCGCCAAGACGCTGACCCTCGAGGTCGCACAGCATCTCGGTGACAACGTGGTGCGCACCGTCTCGATGCAGCCCACCGACGGCCTCGTCCGCGGCGCGGCAGTCGTCGACACCGGCAAGCCGATCTCGGTTCCCGTCGGCGACGTCGTCAAGGGCCACGTCTTCAACGCACTGGGCGACTGCCTGGACGCACCGGGCACCGGTCGCGACGGCGAGCAGTGGGGCATCCACCGCAAGCCCCCGGCCTTCGACCAGCTCGAGGGCAAGACGGAGATCCTCGAGACCGGCATCAAGGTCATCGACCTCCTCACCCCGTACGTCAAGGGCGGCAAGATCGGCCTGTTCGGTGGTGCCGGTGTCGGCAAGACCGTTCTCATCCAGGAGATGATCACGCGTATCGCTCGCGAGTTCTCGGGCACCTCGGTGTTCGCGGGCGTCGGTGAGCGCACCCGTGAGGGCACCGACCTCCACCTGGAGATGGAAGAGATGGGCGTCCTTCAGGACACCGCCCTCGTCTTCGGCCAGATGGATGAGCCCCCAGGGACGCGTATGCGCGTCGCCCTCTCGGCCCTCACCATGGCCGAGTACTTCCGCGACGTGCAGCAGCAGGACGTTCTGCTGTTCATCGACAACATCTTCCGCTTCACGCAGGCCGGCTCCGAGGTCTCGACCCTTCTCGGTCGTATGCCTTCGGCCGTGGGTTACCAGCCGACGCTGGCCGACGAGATGGGCGAGCTCCAGGAGCG
>JASLJL010000058.1 GCA_030152405.1 Gordonia sp. (in: high G+C Gram-positive bacteria)
CTCGTGGTCGCCTGCGCGGATGCGGGACTGCCGATCACCTGCCTGCCCGGACCGTCGGCGGTCACGACCGCACTGGCCCTGTCGGCCATGCCGTCGGAACGGTTCGCCTTCGACGGGTTCGCACCGCGGAAGTCGGGAGCCCGACACGACTGGCTGTCGAGCCTGCGCGACGAGCAGCGCACGGTCGTGTTCTTCGAGTCACCGCATCGGCTGGCGCAGACGTTGACCGACGCCGCCGAGGTGCTCGGCGCCGAGCGTCGTGCGGCGGTGTGCCGGGAGCTGACCAAGACGTACGAAGAGGTGCGGCGCGGGGGACTCGGCGAACTCGCGGTCTGGGCCGCAGAGGGCGTGAAAGGCGAGATCACCGTCGTCATCGCGGGCGCTGCGAGGATCGACACGTCGGTGACCCTCGACGACCTCGTCGAGAAGGCCGCCGAGCTGGCCGAGTCGGGTGTCCGACTCAAGGACGCCTGTGCGCAGGTGATCGGTGGCACGCCGTTCTCCCGGCGCGACGTCTACGAAGCCGTCCTCGCCGCCCGCGACGCCTAGGGTCGCGTGGGCTGGTGCGGTGTCACCACGAATCTCACGACATGGCAGGAACGCACACCGGGGCGCGTTTCGTACCGCACCCCGGTGTGACTTCTGCGGCACAACGTCCACGTGGTGAGGGAGACGCTCCTCAGCGGGGCGAACTGGTCAGGGCGACGATGGATGCGGCCTTGTCGAGGCACTCCTGCCATTCGGCGTCCGGATCCGAATCGATCGTGATGCCGCCGCCCACTCCCAGGGTCGTCGCCCCGGACGGGGACACCGCGACGGTCCGGATGGCGACGGACAGATCGAGGAGGCCTACCGGGCCCGCGACGCCGATCGCGCCGCAGTAGACGCCGCGGTCGTCGGGCTCCCACTCCGCGAGCAGGTCGGCGGCGCGGATCTTCGGTGTCCCGGTGACCGACGCGGGCGGGAACGTCGCGTCGAGCAACGCCCGATTCCCCACGTCGGGGCGCAGCTCGGCGGCCACGGTCGACACCAGGTGCCAGACGCCGGGCGCCCGCGTCACCGTCAGGAGATCGGGCACTCGCACCGATCCGGTCCGGGCGACGCGTCCGAGATCGTTGCGCACCAGATCGACGATCATGACGTTCTCGGCGACGTCCTTGGTCGACGCGGCCAACGACGCGGGGTCCGCATGGCCCGGCACCGTTCCCTTGATCGGCGACGAGGTGATGACGTCGCCGCGGCGGTCCAGATACGACTCGGGGCTGAAACTGGCCACCGATCCCCATGAGCCCGTGAGCCACGCGGCCTTCGTCGGCGCGGTGGACGCCGCCACGTCGCAGAAGAAGTCGGCGGCCGACCCGTCGAGGACACCGGTGAACCGGGTGCAGACGCACGCCTGGTACACCTCGCCCGCACGGATCGAATCGAGGCACTCGCGCACGGCGCTGATGTGCGGAGCCTTGGCCGGCGGCGTCCACCTGGCCGTCCAACGCCGAGACGACGTCGAGACCGGCTGTGATCGTGTCGCGTCGAGACACTCGACGACCCACGGCGGGCACGGCTGTCCGTCGACGGATTCCCACTCCCAGCGGCCGTCGCGCAACAGCAGGACACCGTCGGTGAGGCCGCCGATCACCCGGCCGGGCGCGCCGGGACGCGCGAAGTCGTACGCGCCGAACCAGAAGCGGTCCGGGTCGTCGGGGACGGCGACGCCCTCGGTCAGGTCGATCGACGGGGCGATGACCGCGTCTGCGTCGGCCCAGTCGCCGACCAGCGCGGCCGGCGGTGCGAGACCGTCACGCGTCGTCCGGGCGGTCAGCGCTCGGACGACGTCGAGCGCCGTCATACCTCGTGGCGAGGGAACACCGGAGTCGGCTTGGGCAGAGCGGTCCCGGGAGCGATCCGATCGGTCACCGCGGCGAACGTCCTCGACTCGGCTGCACTGTCGATGGACAGCATGTCGAGCAGGGCGCCCGTCGACGTCGGCATCACCGGCTGCGCGAGCAGTGTCACGATGCGGACAACCTCGGCGCACACGTAGAGGACGGTGCCGGTGCGAGGCAGATCTGTCTTGGCGAGCTTCCACGGCTCCTGTGCCGAGATGTAGCGGTTGGCGTCGGCGAGCACCGACCACATCGCCTCGATGCCGAGGTGGATCGCCTGCACGTCGAAGTGGCCGCGCACCCGTTCGAGCAGCGCGTCGGCGGCGTCGAGCAGAGCCCGGTCCTCGGCGGTGAACTCGCCCGGCTCGGGGATGGTCGAGTCGAAGTACTTTCCGATCATCGACAGGCTGCGCTGGGCGAGATTGCCGTACTCGTTGGCCAGGTCGGAGTTCTTCCGGGAGACGATCGCCTCCGCCGAGTACGACCCGTCCTGCCCGTACGAGACCTCTCGAAGGAAGAAGTACCGGACCGGATCGAGGCCGAACTCCGAGATGAGGTCGTGCGGGTCGACGACGTTGCCGACCGACTTGCTCATCTTCTCGCCCTTGTTGAACAGGAACCCGTGTGCGAACACGCGCTTGGGCGTCGGGATCCCGGCGGACATGAGGAACGCGGGCCAGTACACGCAGTGGAAGCGGATGATGTCCTTGCCGATGACGTGCAAGTCGGCAGGCCAGTACCGTTCGAGCGTGGCGGAATCGTCGGGGA
>JASLJL010000033.1 GCA_030152405.1 Gordonia sp. (in: high G+C Gram-positive bacteria)
GGTTTCGACACGACACCTCGCCTAGCGGCTCGGAGTCGGCTCAACCACCGAACAACCCAAGCGCCGGCGCACGACCCCACACCGGTGGTTGAGCCGGATCCGGAGCGCCAGCGAAGGACCTTCCACCGGTGGTTGAGCCGGGACCGAAGCGCCAGCGAAGGACCCGAGTCGAAACCACACCCACGCGTGGTCACCTGGTTTCGACACGACACCTCGCCTAGCGGCTCGGAGTCGGCTCAACCACCGAACAACCGGGCCGCCAGCGGAGGACCCGAAACCACACCGCACACGGTCAGCGGTTCTGCTGCCTGCGGATCTCGTTCTTGGCGAGCGAGTTCTTGTGCACCTCGTCCGGGCCGTCGGCGAAGCGGAGGGTCCGGATTCCGGCGTACATCTCGGCGAGCACGAAGTCCTGGGAGAGGCCGCCTGCGCCGTGCGTCTGAATCGCCTTGTCGAGGATCCACTGGACGGTGCGCGGAGTGGCGATCTTGATCGCCTGGATCTCGGTGTGCGCACCCTTGTTGCCGACGGTGTCCATCAGCCATGCAGTCTTGAGCACCAGCAGTCGCAACTGCTCCACCCGGACGCGCGACTCGGCGATCCAGTCGCGGATCACTCCCTGCTCGGCGAGCGGACGACCGAATGCGACGCGGTTGGACGCGCGGTCGGACATCATCTCGATGGCACGCTCGGCGATTCCGATGGCGCGCATGCAGTGGTGGATGCGTCCCGGGCCGAGTCGGGCCTGTGCGATCGCGAAGCCCGCGCCCTCGGACGCGATGATGTTCTCCACCGGCACGCGGACGTCGGTGAACCGCAGCTCGGCGTGACCGCCGTGCGGGTGGTCGTCGTAGCCGAAGACCTCCATCGGGCGGATCACTTCGAGACCGGGAGTGTCCCGCGGAACGAGGACCTGCGACTGCTGTGCGTGCCGCGGTGCGTTCGGGTCGGTCTTGCCCATGACGATGAAGATCTTGGCGTTCGGGTTCATCGCGCCGGTGATCCACCACTTGCGGCCGTTGATCACGTACTCGTCGCCGTCACGCACGATCGACAGCTCGATGTTGGTGGCGTCCGAGCTCGCGACGTCGGGCTCGGTCATCGCGAATGCCGAGCGGATCCGACCGTCGAGCAGCGGCTCGAGCCACTGCGCCTTCTGCGCGTCGGTGCCGAACTCGTTCAGCACCTCCATGTTTCCGGTGTCGGGCGCCGAGCAGTTGAACGCCGGCGGCGCGAGGTGGATGCTCCGACCGCTCAGTTCGGCGATCGGGGCGTACTGCAGGTTGGTCAGTCCCGCTCCGCGATCGCCGGGGAGGAAGAAGTTCCAGTAGCCGCGGCTGCGCGCCTCGGCTCGCAGTTCTTGGATGATCGGCATGCTGTCCCACGCCCAGCGGTCGTCGCCCGCGGCGTGCAACTGCTCGTGGAACACCTTCTCGGCCGGGTACACGTGCGAGTTCATGAACTCGGTGACGCCCTCGATCAGGTCCTGAGTCTTCGCATCGAATGCGAAATCCATCTCAATTCTCCTTCAAAGCGGCCAGACCGGCGTCGAGCAGCGGGAAGACTCCCGCACCGGCGTCGGCGAACCCGTCGCCGACCGTCTGCCCGTTGCCGAACCGGTAATGGATGCCCTCGACGATGCCTGCGAGCTTGAAGCATGCGAGAGCGAGGTAGAAGCCGAAGTCCCCGAGGTCGCGATGGCTCGCCGCGGCGTACCGGGCGATCACCTCGTCCTCCGACAGGTACCCGGGCGCCAGGTTGACGTCGCTCACCGAGCCGGGGGCGAGCGCAGCGAAGCGTCCGTACACGAGCATGAGAGCGAGGTCGGTGAGCGAGTCGCCGATGGTGGCGAGTTCCCAGTCGATGACGGCGGCGGGCTGGTCGTCGGGGCTGACGAGCACGTTGTCGAGCCGGTAGTCGCCGTGGACGATGCCGGGCGCCGCGTCGGCGGGCACTCGATCGACGAGCTTGCCGTACAGCTCCTCCATCGTCGGAAGATCGCGGGTGTGAGCCGCGGCGAACTGCTTGCGCCACCGCTCCACCTGCCGACCGAGGAAGCCCTCCGGTCGGCCCGCGTCACCCAATCCGACTTCGGCGGGATCGACCTTGTGCAGTTCGACGAGGGTGTCGACAAGCCGCTCGGAGATCAACCGAGTCCGCTCCTCGCCGAGCGCGCGCAGTTCGTTCTGCGAGCGGTACGGAACTCCGTCCACGGCCTCCATCACGTAGAACGGCGCACCGAGGACATCGGGGTCGTCGCAGAACGCGTACATGTGTGGCACCGGCACAGCGGTGGGGGCGAGCGCCGACATCAGTCGGTGCTCACGGCCCATGTCGTGTGCGGTGGCCATCAGTTTTCCGACTGGCGGCCTGCGCAGGATCCACGTCGATGTGCCGTCGGTGATCCGGTAGGTCAGATTCGATTTGCCGCCCGCGATCAGCGTCGCCGACAGCTCACTGCCCGCGCCGTCGACGTGCGACGGCAGCCACGAGCCGAGGACCGCGAGGTCGAGGCCGGGCGTCTCGGAGGCCGATGCGGAATGGTCCGCCATCAGAACACCAGCACGGAGACGGACTCTGCGACGCAGACCGGCTTGTCGCCGCCCTCGCGCTCCACCGTCACTCGCGCCACCACCTGGTGGCCGGCCGGGGTCTCGGTCACCGATGCCAGCTCGACGCCCGCGCGAACCCGGGAGCCGACGGGGACGTGCGACGGGAAGCGCACCTTGTTGCTGCCGTAGTTGACGCCCATCCGGGTGCCCTCCACCTTGTACACCTGCCACGACAGCATGGGAATCAGCGACAGGGTGAGGAAACCGTGCGCGATGGTGGTCCCGAACGGACCTGCGGCGGCCTTCTCCGGGTCCACGTGGATCCATTGGTGATCGCCGGTCGCGTCGGCGAACTTGTCGATGCGGTCCTGGTCGATCTCCACCCAGTCCGAGTAACCCAGGTGGGTGCCGACTGCCGCGACCAGTTCGTCTGCGCCGTTGAGAATCTTCATGTCGTCTGTCCTTCCTCGCCGGTGTTCCGGTCAGTCCTTCGGACCGCCTGCGACGTACAGGACCTGTCCGGAGACGAAGCCCGCGCCCTCACTGGCGTAGAAGCTGACTGCGTGGGCGATGTCGGCGGGCTCGCCGACACGCTGGACGGGGATCTCGCGTGCGGCCGCGGTCTTGAAGTCGTCGAAGGAGACGCCCATGCGGTCTGCGGTGGCCGCGGTCATCTCGGTGGCGATGAATCCGGGGGCGATGGCGTTGGCGGTGACGCCGAACCGGCCGAGCTCGAGGGCGAGGGTCTTGGTGAAGCCCTGCATGCCGGCCTTGGCCGCCGAGTAGTTCACCTGGCCGCGGTTGCCGAGCGCCGACGTCGACGACAGGTTGACGATGCGGCCCCACTTCTCCTTGGTCTGGTAGGTCTGGACCTCGCGCGACATGAGGAACGCGCCGCGCAGGTGGACGGCCATGACGGAGTCCCAGTCGGAGACCGACATCTTGAAGATCAGGTTGTCGCGGATGATGCCGGCGTTGTTGACCAGGATGGTCGGAGCGCCGAGCTCGGTCGCGACACGCTCCACCGCGGCCTTCACCGCACCCTCGTCCGAGACGTCCGCGCCGACCGCGAGGGCACGTCCGCCGTCGGCGACGATGCCGTCGACGACGGTCTGGCAAGCGGCCTCGTCGAGATCGAGGACGGCGACGGCGTGACCGTCGGACGACAGGCGGCGAGCCACTTCGGCGCCGATTCCGCGGGCCGCTCCGGTGACGATCGCTACGCGCTGGGTGGTCATGAGTTCTCCATTCGATAGTGGGTCCGTTGACATGGTCCGTCAGCCGCACTCGACGTCGCAGGGCTTTGCGCCCGGCGCTCCGTCTGTTCACAATTCCCGTCACTAAGCGAGCGCTTAGTAACTCCGTTTTCCACTATGCCGCACGGTGTGACGGCCGTCAACCACTTGTTTCACCGATGACCGCCGTCACCGGAGCGCACGGTCGCGTCGGACCGCGGACAGCAGAAGGCCCCGCGCGGACCTGAGTCCGAGGCGGGGCCTTCTGAGCGATCTGATGCAGGTCAGGACATGACGCGCTGGCGGTACTCCACCGGCCCGACGCCGTGACGAGCCTTGAAGCGGTTGCGGAACGTCGCGACCGAACGGAAGCCCGATGCGGCCGAGATGTTGCCGATCGGCAGCCACGGGTTGGCGATGAGCATCTCCCGAGCCGTCTCGATGCGCGAGTCGGCGATCCGGGTCGCAAGCGAGTTCTCGGTGTTCTCGAAGAGGCGGTACAGCTGGCGGCGCGACAGGTGCAGCTCCGCGGCGATCGAGTCGGGCGTGAAATCGGGGTCGCGGTGACGGCGTGCGATCAGGTCCAGCGCGGCCTGATGGTTAAACAGCGAGTCGTCCTGCAGGACGTAACGATCATCGGACGCCAGTTCGGCGAGCGCGGCGGTCACCAGGTCGATCGCCGCCAGCTCGGTGTCGCCACCGGGCGTGGGCAGATCGGACGCCGCGGTGTCCGCGGCGAATCGACGGACGAATCCGGCCGCCGCACGCGAGAGCGGGCTGCGCGTGTTGATCGGACGACGCGGCTGCTCGGCGATGTACCGATGCTTACCGAGAAGAGCAAGCGGAATCACCAGACCGGACGGGTCGGAGACGGCGGCGGTCGTCAGCTGGAACGGCGTCGACGTGGACACGAACAGCAGATCGCCTGCACCGTACGCGTGCTCCTGCGACGCCTGGCGGACCACCGACTTGCCGCGCATCGACGTCACCGTGACGAGCAGCAGCTCCGACGGATTCGCCTTGATGCTCTCGGGCGTCCGCTCCATGCGCACAGCCGAGTGCAGGGCGCAGAAGGTGCCCATCATCGACAGTTCGCGGGAGTACCGGACGGCGCGGAACTGCTCCGGATCGTGAGAGGTGACCTCGATGTCGGAGTTCCATTCGGCGACGCCTGCACTGCCGATGAAACGATCCGGGCGCGACATGCGCTGCCGCTCGATGCCGAGCCGCGCTTCCCAGGCGGCGACCGTGCGAGGGGTCAGCTGGGTGCCCAATGTCATGCCGTCGTGATTGCGGGCGTGGGGGCGCGTCGCCGCCGGAGCAGGGCGCGTCATATTCATGGTTGTCATAGAGATGACCTCAAAAATTCGGGGTTTCAAGGTCGGCTTGGGAGGGAGCCGAGGCGGATGCCGTGATGAACGTTACTTCCACGGGCAAGCTTTGACCAGATTTTCGGGAAAAAATTTGATCGATCGATCGAATGTCGTTCGCGGTACTGTGTACGAACGTCCGATTCCGGCGACCTGCCGCACCGCCACGCCTCGAGGAGCATTTCGTTGACTCAGCCTCCGACATCGCCGTCGTCAGACGACTCGGCGAACGGCGACCCGAACAGCACGCTGCCGCCGTACGGAACGGATCCGGCGTCCGAGCCACTGCAGTCGCCGGTCGGATCGGCCGAGTACGCGCAGACTCCCTACGGACCGGTGCCCACTGACCTGTACGGCAGCCCGGCCGCCAACGCCGCGGCTGCCCAGACCGCCGCCGTCAACACCGTCGTCCGACGCTGGCAGATCATCACCGCGGTGGCCTGCGCCGCCGCCGCACTGGTGATTCTGGGATTCTTCATCGTCGGCCAGAAGAGCGGCACCGCCGCGCCCACGCGCACCGTGACCAGCGTCGCGACCACCACGGAGACCGAGACCTCAACCGGCGCCGCGCGGACCAAGGTCTCGACTCAGACCGCTACTGAGACCGCTGAGCGGACCAGCACGGAGACGGAGACTCGGACGCGGACAGCAACGGTCACCGACACGACCACCGTGACGAAGAACAAGACGACGACCATCAACTGCACCACGGCCGAAGGCGCAGAGCCGGTCTGCACGACCGTCGTCTCGTAGCTCCCGTCAGGCGAGCTTCCGCAGCTCCGGAACGACGTCTTCGGTGAACGCTTCGAGGAAGCGGCGTTGGTCGGCGCCGGGGTTGTGGAACACGAGGTGATTGAGGCCGGCGTCGATGTACTGCTTGATCTGGGCGACGGCGTCGTCGGGGTCGGAGGCGATGATCCAGCGTTTGGCGACCTGTTCGATGGGCAGTTCGTCGGCGAGGCGTTCCATCTCCACCGAGCTGGTCACCGAGTGCTTCTGCTCCGGCGTCAACGACAGCGGGGCCCAGAAGCGGGTCTGCTCGAGGGCGCGGGTGGGGTCGCGGTCGTAGGAGATCTTGATCTCGATCATCTTGTCGATGGCGTCGACGTCGCGGTCGGCCTTGGCCGCGCCCTCCTTCACGGCGGGGATGAGCTTGTCGGTGTAGAGGTCCATGCCCTTGCCCGAGGTGCAGATGAATCCGTCGCCCGCCCGGCCTGCGTAGCGTGCGACGACCGGACCACCGGCGGCGATGTAGACCGGCACCGGCTTCTCCGGGATGTCGTACATGTAGGCGCCCTTGGTGGAGTAGTAGTCGCCGTCGAAGTCGACCTGGTCACCGGTCCACAGTTCGCGCATCAAGCGGACCGACTCGCGCAGGCGAGCGAAGCGTTCTTTGAACTCGGGCCATTCGCCCTGGAAGCCGGTGGCGTATTCGTTGAGGGCTTCGCCGGTGCCGACGCCGAGCATCACGCGGTCGGGGTACAGGCAGGCCATGGTGGCGAAGGCCTGTGCGACGACGGCGGGGTTGTAGCGGAATGTCGGTGTCATGACCGAGGTGCCCATCTGGATGCGTTCGGTGCGTTCGCCGACGGCGGTCATCCAGGCGATGGAGAACGGGGCGTGGCCGCCGTTGTGGCGCCAGGGTTGGAAGTGGTCGCTGACGGTGACCGAGTCGAGTCCGAATTCTTCGGCTGCGACGCCGAGTTCGACGAGGTCGCGGGGACCGAACTGTTCGGCCGAGGCCTTGAGACCGAGCTTGAGCGAAGCCATGCTTCTTCTCCTTCGAGTGAGGGGCGAGAGTGGTTGGTGAGTGGTCAGCGGAAGGCGTCGTACCCGGTGAGGGCCTTGCCGATCATCAGCTGATGCATCTCGCTGGTGCCCTCGTAGGTGAGGACCGATTCCAGGTTGTTGGCGTGGCGGATCACCGGGTATTCGAGGGTGATCCCGTTGGCGCCGAGGATGGTTCGGCATTCACGTGCGACGGCGATCGCCTCGCGCACATTGTTCAGCTTGCCGAGGCTGATCTGTTCGGGACGGATCGTCCCGGCGTCCTTCATGCGGCCGAGGTGCACGGCGAGCAGGAACGCCTTGCCGACTTCCAGCGACATGTCGGCGAGCTTGGCCTGTGTGAGCTGATAGCCGCCCAGCGACTTGCCGAAGACCTCGCGGTCGTCGGCGTAGCGGAGCGCCGTCTCGAGGCAGTCGCGGGCGGCTCCGACCGCGCCGAAGACGATGCCGAACCGCGCCTCGTTGAGACAGCTGAGCGGGCCGCGCATCCCCTGGACGCCGGGCAGGACCGCGTCGGCGGGCAGCCGGACGTCCTCGAGCACGAGTTCCCCGGTGACCGACGCGCGCAACGACATCTTGTGCTTGATCTCGTTCGACGAGAAGCCTGGCGTGTCCGTGGGGACGACAAAACCGCGGATGCCGCGTCCGCCCGCGTCGGGGTCGGTCTGGGCCCAGACCACCGCGACGTCGGCGACGCTGCCGTTGGTGATCCACATCTTGGCGCCGTTGAGAATCCAGTCGTCGCCGTCGCGTTTGGCGTTGGTGCGCATCCCCGCCGGGTTGGAGCCGAAGTCGGGTTCGGTGAGTCCGAAGCAGCCGATCGCCTCGCCGCGCGCCATCGCGGGCAGCCAGCGGTCCTTCTGCTCGTCGCTGCCGAACGCGTGGATCGCGTACATCGACAGGGATCCCTGCACGGAGACGAAGCTGCGCAGGCCGCTGTCGACCGCCTCCGCCTCCATGCACGCGAGCCCGTACGCGGTGGCCGACGTTCCGGCGCAGCCGTAACCGTCCAAGTGCATTCCGAACAGGCCGAGTTCACCGAGTTCGAGCGCCAACTCGCGGACCGGCAACGAGCCGTCCTCGAACCACTCTCCGACGTTCGGACGGAGACGCTTCTCGCCGAACGCGGAGACGGTCTGCACGATGCTGCGCTCCTCGTCTCCGATGAGCCCGGCGAAGCCGAACAGTTCCTCCACGCTGATGCCTGCCACTCACGTCTCCTGTCATCGGGCGGTGTGGGCCGTCACACTCGAATCCACCATACGACGACCCCCCGAACCGCCTGCACTGCGGAGCAGCGCTCGGTGGGGCAAAATGACTCCGACGCGAGAGCCCTCCGCGTCGTCACGAACTGTTGATTCTCGTCAGGAGACGCCCACGTGCCGATTCCAGCGGAGTTCCTTCTCGGCGATCAAGCGCCGGCCGGACGCACCCTCTGCGACGTCCTCGCAGAGACCGCACGCACGCACCCCGACGCGCCCGCCATCGACGACGGAGAACAGCTCGTCACCTACTCCGAGCTGATCGCCCTGGTCCGACGCGTGAGCGGCCGGCTCTCCGCCATCGGCGTGGGACGCGGACATCGGGTGGGCATCCGCATGCCGTCCGGGTCGCGCGACCTCTACATAGCGATCCTGGCGACCCTGTGGGCCGGCGCGGCCTACGTTCCCGTCGACGCCGACGATCCGGACGAGCGCGCCGAGCTGGTGTTCGGCGAGGCGGAGATCGACGCGCTGTTCGACGCCGACGGCGTGCATCGTCAGGCTCGCCGCGAGACGGTGTCGCCGACCGACGGTCCGATCCGGCCGGTGGGAACGTCGCCCGCGACGCAGTCCGACGACGCCTGGATCATCTTCACCTCCGGCTCCACCGGCAAGCCGAAGGGCGTCGCCGTCACCCACCGCAACGCAGCCGCGTTCGTCGACGCCGAGGCGGCTCTGTTCCTGCAGGACGAACCGCTCGGCCCCGGCGACCGCGTCCTCGCAGGCCTCTCCGTGGCGTTCGACGCGTCGTGCGAGGAGATGTGGCTGGCCTGGCGCAGCGGCGCCTGCCTCGTGCCCGCGCCCCGCGCGCTGGTCCGTTCGGGCATGGATCTCGGGCCGTGGCTGGTCAAGCGCGACATCAACGTCGTGTCGACCGTTCCCACGCTGGCCTCGATGTGGCCGGCCGAGGCCGTCGAGGCCGTCCGCCTGCTGATCTTCGGCGGCGAGGCCTGCCCGCCCGAGTTGTCGGATCGCCTGGCCACCGACGACCGCGAGGTGTGGAACACCTACGGCCCCACCGAGGCCACCGTCGTCGCGTGCGCGTCGCCGCTGCGCCGCGGCGAACCGGTCCGGATCGGCCTTCCCCTGATCGGCTGGGATCTCGCCGTCGTCGACGCGGCGGGTGATCCCGTCGCCGAGGGCGAGTCCGGTGAACTCGTGATCGGCGGCGTGGGTCTGGCCCGCTACCTCGACCCCGAGAAGGACGCCGAGAAGTACGCGCCCGCACCGACTCTCGGCTGGGAGCGCGCCTACCGCAGCGGCGACATCGTCACCCTCGACAGCCGCGGCCTGCTGTTCGTCGGCCGTGCAGACGACCAGGTCAAGATCGGCGGACGGCGCATCGAACTCGGCGAGGTCGACAACGCGCTGCAGAACCTCCCCGGAGTGAGCGGCGCGGCCGCCGCCGTGCGGAAGACCGGTTCCGGCTCGTCGATCCTCGTGGGCTACCTCGCATCCGCCGATCCGGACTTCGACGTGCCAGGCGCGCAGGCGCGGCTCCGCGAAGAACTCCCCGCGGCGCTGGTCCCCCGCCTCGTCCTGCTCGACGAGCTGCCGACGCGCACCTCCGGCAAGGTCGACCGCGACGCACTGCCCTGGCCCATCGCGGGCGCCGACGCGGGCGACGGCCCGTCCGACCTGTCCGGCACCGAGGGCTGGCTGGCCGAGCAGTGGGCGAACGTCCTCGGCGTGTCCGTCGGCAGCGCGAAGGCCGACTTCTTCGCCGAGGGCGGCGGCTCGCTGTCGGCCGCCCAGCTCGTCACGGCGCTGCGGACTCGGTACCCCGAGATCACCGTCGCCGACCTGTACGACCATCCGCGCCTCGGTTCGCTCGCCGAGATGCTCGACGCGCTCGATCCGTCGGCCGCCGTCGAACCCCGCGTGGTGAAGCCCGTCCCGTGGTCGACGGGCGTCGCGCAGACCCTCGCGTCGATCCCGCTCGCCACGCTCACCGGCGTCCAGTGGGTCACGTGGCTCGGTGTCGCCAACAACGTCGGCCGCGCCGTCGCCGACTCCCTCGGGTACGACGCGCCGTGGCTGATCTCGGTGAACTGGTGGGCGCTGCTCGCCGCGTTCGCGGTCTTCGTCACGCCGCTGGGCCGCATGACCATCGCCGCCGTGGGCGCCCGCACGCTCTTGGCGGGCGTCGGCCCGGGCGACTACCCGCGCGGCGGCAGCGTCCACACCCGACTGTGGGCGGCCGAGCGTCTCATGGCCGCCAGCGGCGCGCACAACTTGTCCGGCGCACCGTGGATGCCGTCGCTGGCCCGCGCGCTCGGTGCGACCATCGGTGAGGGCGTCGACCTCCACTCGCTTCCCCCGGTGACCGGTCTGCTGCGAATCGGCGACGGCGCCGCGATCGAACCCGAAGTGGATCTCGCGGGCTGGTGGCTCGACGGCGACGTCCTGCACATCGGCGAGATCGTCGTGAAGCCCGGAGCCACCGTCGGCAGTCGATCGACGCTCCTGCCCGGCGCTGTAGTGGGACGCGATGCGATCGTCGACCCCGGTTCGGCCGTGGTCGGCAAGGTGAAGTCGCGCCAGCGGTGGGGCGGTTCGCCGGCAGTGAAGCTCGGCAAGGCCAAGTCTGAGTGGCCCAAGGAACGTCCGCAGCCGCGGCGCTGGTGGGTGGCCGTCTACGGCCTGACCGCCCTGGGCATCTCGGCGGTCCCACTGGTGTCGCTGGCGGCGGGCCTCGCGGTGGCCGGCAGCTGGGCGCTGTCGGCGGATCGTCTGCGCACCGCGACGTGGCGCATGCTCGCGTTGGCTCCGGTCGGCGCGCTCGCCGCGATGGCCGTCTTCGCGCTGCTCACGTTGATCATCGTGCGTCTGGCGTCGATCGGGATGACGGCGGGCGTCCATCCAGTGCGGTCCCGCGTGGGCTGGCAGGTGTGGCTCACCGAACGGATGATGGACGCGGCGCGCACCTATCTGTTCCCGCTCTACGCGAGTCTCCTCACGCCGTGGTGGTTCCGTGCGCTCGGCGCCGACATCGGCCGGAGCGTCGAGATCTCGACCGCACTCGTCATCCCGAAGTTCACGACCGTCGGCGACGAGTCGTTCCTGGCCGACGACACTCTCGTCGCGTCATACGAGCTGGGCGGCGGATGGATGCGGATCGGCGAGGCCAAGGTCGGCAAGCGCGCGTTCCTCGGCAACTCGGGCATGATCGCACCTGACCGCAAGGTGCCCAAGAACGGCCTGGTGGCCGTGCTGTCGGCGGCACCGCAGAAGGCCAAGAGCGGGTCCAGCTGGCTCGGCAGTCCGCCGGTTCGCTTGCGCCGCACCGCAGCCGAGACCGATTCGGCTCGTACGTTCGCGCCCG
>JASLJL010000112.1 GCA_030152405.1 Gordonia sp. (in: high G+C Gram-positive bacteria)
GTCGACCTCGCGGGCGGTCAGGTCGCCGATGAGCGAGGCGCCGCGGTCGGATGCGACGGCGGTCAGCTCCCGGTCGACGAGCCGCTCGAAGCGCTTCTGGGCCTCGGAGCTCAGCTTGTGCCGCTTGCCGGTGCGGAACACTCGGACCTGGTCGAAGTTCGCGGCCTCCAGCAGAACGTTCGTCGTGGAGTCGGTGACCTCGGTCGACGCGCCTCCCATGACTCCGGCGAGCGCGATCGGACCGGACTCGTCGGCGATGACGACGTCCTCCGGATCGAGGGTGCGGACCACTCCGTCCAACGTCTCCAGGGTCTCCCCCGCGCGCGCCGATCGGACGGTGACCGTGCCCTGCACCTTGTCGGCGTCGAAGGCGTGGAGCGGCTGACCGAGCTCGATCATCACGTAGTTCGTGACGTCGACGATCGCCGAGATGGGACGGATGCCGGCGACCATGAGTCGTTTGGCGATCCACCACGGCGACGATGCGGTCGCGTCGACGCCGGTGATCACTCGCCCGGTGTACCGGTTCGCATCACTGTCCGGGTCGATCGCGACAGACCACGGTTCGCGCTGAATCTCGGCGGCGAGCGGCTCGCCCGGCAGTCCGGGGTCGACGAACGGGACGACGAACGCGCTCGCCAGTTCGCGGCCGAGGCCGCGCATCGAGAACGCGTAGCCGCGGTCGGGCGTCACGTTGACGTCGATGGCGGTGTCGTCGAGCCCGAGCACCTCGCGGGCGTCGGCGCCGGGCTCCGCGGTCCCGGGCGTCAGCACGAGGATGCCCGAGTGGTCAGTGCCGACGCCGAGCTCGGAGACCGAGCAGATCATGCCGTCGGACGTCTTGCCGTACGTCTTGCGAGTGGCGATCGGGAACGGCCCCGGCAGCACCGCCCCCGGGAGGGCGACGACGACGAGGTCGCCGACCGCGAAGTTCCGCGCGCCGCACACGATGTCGCGCGGCGCGTCCTCGCCGACCTCCACCTGGCAGAAGCGGATCGGCTTCTTGAACTCGGTGAGCTCTTCGATGGCGGCGACGCGGCCGATGACGAGCGGACCGGTGATCTCCGGGAACGGCTCGACGTCCTCGATCTCGAAGCCGACGCGGACGAAGCCCGCGTCGATCTCGTCGGTCGGCGCGGACCAGGTGGGGTCGCCGTTCTGCAGGACTTCGGTCAGCCAGGACTGTGGGAGTCGCACGGGGTAACCAATCTTCTTTCGTGGTCGAGCGGGCTTAGAAGGCGGGGCCGAACGGCATGGTGAAGCGGACGTCGCCCTCCACCATGTCGCGCATGTCCGGGAGGTCGTTGCGGAACTGCAGGGTGCGTTCCAGACCCATGCCGAAGGCGAATCCCGAGTACACGTCGGGATCGATGCCGTTGGCACGCAGAACATTCGGATTGACCATTCCGCAGCCACCCCATTCCACCCAGCCGGGACCGCCCTTCTTCGCGGGGAACCAGACGTCCACCTCGGCGGACGGCTCGGTGAACGGGAAGTAGCTGGCACGCATGCGCGTGGTGGTCTCCGGACCGAAGAGCGCCTTCGCGAACACCTCGAGAGTGCCGCGCAGATTCGCCAGCGTCAGGCCCTTGTCGACCGCGAGTCCTTCGATCTGGTGGAACACCGGGGTGTGCGTGGCGTCGAGCTCGTCGGTGCGGAACGTCCGGCCCGGACATGCGACGTAGATCGGGACGTCACGACTCAGCATCGAGCGCACCTGCACCGGCGAGGTGTGCGTCCGCAGGACCTGTCGCGATCCCTCGGGCGCGATGTAGAACGTGTCCTGCATCGACCGCGCCGGATGATCGGGAAGGAAGTTCAGCGCGTCGAAGTTGTGGTGCTCGGTCTCGACCTCAGGTCCCTCGGCGATCTCCCAGCCCATGCCAACGAACACGTCGGCCACCTGCTCGGCGATCACCGTGATGGGATGGCGCGCGCCCGTCCGACGACGGTCCGACGGCAGCGTGACGTCGATCGACTCCGCCACGAGCACCGCGGCGTCGCGCTCCGCCGAGAGCACCGCGGTCCGCTCGTCGAGCGCCGCGGCGGCCTGCCCTCGGTAGACGTTGACGAGCTTGCCCGCTTCGGCGCGCTGGTCTTTGGGGATCGTCCCGAGCGCCCGACGGGCGAGGGCGATCGGCGACTTGTCGCCCACGTGCGCGACCTTGGCCGCGGCGAGCTCGTCGAGATCGGCGGCCGCGGCGAACGCGGCGCGCGCCTCCTCGACCGCCGTGGCGAGCTCCTGCTCGGTCGGGAACGCGGTCCCGGCGGCCGGGTCGTCGTCGTTGTTCTGGGCGCTGGGCTTCTGGGCGTCGGCCACCTGGCTCGCATCTCCTACACCTGGGGCGGAAAAGTACCCACTCAGGGTAGTCGACCCGGACCGGACGACACGCAGCGGCATCGGTCCGTACGAGACGAACCGGCAGGTCGGCTCGCCGGTCTCATCGGCTATCGGGCAGTCGAACGACCTGCGGCGATCCAGCGGTTACGCTGTCCACGATCGGATTCGCCCTCGAAAGGACCTCGACGTGCCAGCGCAACCGGGAAGCCACATCGCCGGATACCGAGTCGTCTCACTGCTCGGATCGGGCGGCATGGGCGAGGTCTACCTCGTCGAGAACGAGCAGCTTCAACGCCGCGAGGCGATGAAGGTCATCTCGGTGGCGGGCGCGTCGAACACCGACTTCCAGCAGCGGTTCAGCAACGAGGCGCGCACGGCGGCGTCGTTGGACCACCCGAGCATCATCACGATCCACAACCACGGCGTCACCGACGACGCGCCGTGGTTCACGATGTCGTATCTCGAAGGCCCCGACCTCGCGTCGACCCGCCTGACCCCCGCCGAAGTGGGCGCCGTGCTCTCCCAGGTGGGCGATGCCCTCGACTATGCGCATCAGCACCACGTGGTGCATCGGGACATCAAACCGGCGAACATCGTCGTCACCCGCGATTCCGACGGTTCCATCCGGCGCGCCGTCGTCCTCGACTTCGGCATCGCCAAGCTCGCGAACTCGCCGCAGCTCACTGCGATGAACTCGATCGTCGGGACCATGACGTACACCGCGCCCGAGGTGATCGGCGGTCAGCCCGCGGGTCCGGCCGCCGACCAGTACTCCCTCGCCTGCGCCGCCTACCAGATGCTCGCCGGGCAGCCGCCGTTCGCAGCCGACAATGCGACGGCGCTGATGATGGCGCACGTCCAACAGCCGCCGCCGCAGATCGCCGCGCTGCGGCCCGATCTGGCCGCGGTCGGCGCCGTTCTGCAGCGCGGCATGGCGAAGAACCCGGCCGAACGTTTCGCCGACTGCCGCACTTTCGCCGCTGAGTTCAATCGCGCGCTGAGCACCACGAACGCCGGAACCCAGACGACGATCGCGACTCCCCCGCCCGCCGCGGGCTTCGGCGCACCCTCGGGGTCGTCGGCGTTCAGCCCGATGCCGCCGTCACAGCCTGGCGGGCCGTCGGGTCCGCAGAATCCGATTCCCGGCCAGTACCAGTCCGGACCGCAGGCGCCTCCCCAGTACTCCTCGGGACCGCAGTTCCCGCCCAATCCTCAGTTCGCGGCCGCCACTCATCAGCAGTCGGGACCGCAGTTCCCACCGCAGCAGCCGGGCCAGTACGGCCCGCAGCAACCGTACGGCGCGTACGGTCCGCCGCCGACGGCGTCGAAGTCGTCGAAGAAGGGCCTCTACATCGCGCTGGCGATCGTCGCCGTCGTGATCGTCGCGGTCGCGGGGACGGCGAAGCTCTGGTGGCCCTCGTCGAACGACGAGCCCGCCGCCGCACTGGTGGCGCCGCTCGCCGCGACCGCCGTCGACACGACGTGCATGGTGGACGCGAAGAAGGAGCTGTACTGCTGGGGCGCGAACGACCACGGTCAGCTCGGCGACGGCAGCGAGACCACCCGGAAGACCCCGGCCAAGGTGAACGGCGTCAGCGACGTCACCGCCGTCGCGGTCGGCGGATACCAGTCCAGCGAGTACACCCGCGTCACCACCTGCGTCGCAGCGTCCGACGCCGCGTACTGCTGGGGCGCCAACCTCTTCGGACAGCTCGGCGACGGCACCAGCGACGACCGCTCCACCCCGACGAAGGTGCCCGGCCTCGGAAAGGTCACCGGCGTCACCACCTCGTGGGACTCGACGTGCGCCATCTCCGACGGAGACGTGTTCTGCTGGGGCGACAACGGCTACGGCCAGCTCGGCAACGGTGGCACGAGTGCCGACAAGTCGCCCGCCAAGGTGGCCGGCCTCGGCAAGGTGACCTCGATCGCGTCCAACGAGGGCTCGGTGTGCGCGGTGTCCGACGGATCGCTGTACTGCTGGGGAGCCAATCGTGACGGTCAGCTCGGCGACGGCACGACGGAGAACCGGAGCAGTCCCGTCAAGGTCGCCTCGCTGACCGACGTGACCGCGGTCGCCGTCGGCTCGGGACGGTCCGACGGCAGTCCCTTCACCAACACCTGTGCGATCTCCGCGGGCGACGTGTACTGCATGGGCGACAACGGCAGCGGCCAGCTCGGCGACGGCACGACCACCGCGAGCACCTCGCCGCGCAAGGTGAACGGCATCGAGAACGCGACCTCCGTCGCCATCGACGTGGCGAGCGCGTGCGCGACCACCGGCGGCGAGGTCAAGTGCTGGGGCAACAACAAGTACGGGCAGCTCGGAAGCGGCGGGACGTCGAACGTCGGGACGCCGACCACGGTCAGCGGGGTCAGCGACGTGCAGCAGGTGGTCACCGGATGGAGCGTGACGTGCGCGATCTCCGGCGACAAGCGTTACTGCTGGGGCGCCAACGGCGACGGCCAGCTCGGCCGCGCCGACGTGACCACGGCGGAGCAGACGTCACCGCTCGAGATCAACCTCGGCTGACGCCGGCGGGCGCGGGATCAGTTCGCCTGAACCCGCGCACTCGCGTACAGGCAGATGGCGCTGGCGGCCGCGAGGTTCAGACTCTCTGCACGGCCGCGGATCGGGATCGAGAGGCGATGGGACGCGGCGACGGTCACGTCGTCCGGCAGTCCGTGGGCCTCGTTTCCGAACAGCCAGGCATGCGGGCCGGACAGGACGTCGTCGGCGTCGTCCAGCGACAGTTCACCAC
>JASLJL010000117.1 GCA_030152405.1 Gordonia sp. (in: high G+C Gram-positive bacteria)
CGGCAACTTTCAAGCAATCATCGAACGCGTGTCCGATAACCGTGACTCGCTTGTGACCGCGTCGGCTTGGCGGCAGGCACGAATATTCACTACTGTCACAGGAGTCCCACTAGTCACACGGGCCTCAGGATTGCTTCTGGGGTTCCCGCCCGAAGGGGTTCTGCAGTGCCCAATGTCCGTCCCAGTCGTACCAAGAAGCGAACGATCACTTTCGCGGCGCTGGGGTTGGCGCCTGCGCTCCTCGCCGGAGGTCTCGTCATCGGCGGAACCGACGTCTTCACCGACGACGTCGGACTCGCTGCGGACAGCAGCTTCACGCTCGACGGTCACGGCCACGGGCATGGGCGCGGACTGGGCCAGTGGGGTGCGTACGGCTACGCCAAACAGGGCTGGTCGGCGGATCGGATCCTGCGCCACTACTACAGCAACACCACCGCGGGGAAGGTGGGCACCGCCGATGAGGTGACTGTCTCGCTCAGCGAGAAGTCGTCGGTCAGTGTCCATGCGGCAGCGGGATCGCGAGTAGGTGGCCAGACGGTGGCTCCCGGACAGGCTGTCAGCCTGTCCGGGGGTACCGCCACCATCACGCAGGGATGCGGTGGCGCCGTGGTCAGGACCGTGCCCGCCACTCAGGTCGACCCGATCAACACCGCCGCGAACCGGCCCGACAACGAACTCCTCGCCTTCTGCTCGGGCGGCGACAAGTACCGCGGCTCCATCGGTCTCGCCGGCGGCAAGGTGATCAACAAGCTGCATGCGGACGACTACGTCAAGGGAGTGATCCCGCGGGAGTCGGTCCCGTCGTGGGGTGACACCGGTGGTTTCGAAGCGCTCAAGGCGCAGGCCGTCGCCGCGCGTTCCTACGTGCTCGCCGGCCTCGCGTCCGGCCGCCAGATGGACAACACGCAGGCGTCGCAGGTCTACAACGGAGCGAGCGGCGAGGATCCCCGCACGTCGCGGGCCGCAGACGCCACCGCCGGACAGATCCGGCTGCTGAACGGCAAGACCGCGCTCACCGAGTTCTCGGCGTCCACCGGCGGATTCACCGCGGGCGGACTGTTCCCCGCCGTCGAAGACGCGGGAGACTCGGTCTCGCCGAACCACAACTGGAAGGCCGAGGTCAGCGCGGGCAGCATCGCGTCCGCCTTCGGCGTGGGTTCGCTCAAGAGCTTCGAGGTGATCGAGGCGAACGGGCTCGGCCCGGGCAGCGGCCGCGTGATCAAGGTCCGTGTGGTCGGCAGCGCCCGCACCGTCGAGGCCAGCGGCAACGACGCGCGAGTGAAGCTCCAGCTCAAGTCCGACTGGTTCTCGATCAAGGGCCAGAAGACGATGCCGAAGATCGTCAAGCCGACCGTCGCTCCGGCCGCGGGCGGTGGCCCGCTCGAGCTCGGCCCGCTCGGAGACGTCCTCAACCAGGTGATTCCCGGTCTGTCGGCACTCGGCTCGCCCGATCTCGACTCGATCACCACGCAGATGCGCCCGATCATCACGGCGATCATCGAGCAGGGGACCAGGGCGCTTGGTCTCAAGGCCGACTCCCTCAAGGGCCTCGTCAGCCGGGAACGCAGCGACAACTCGCAGGGTTCCACGGGAACGGTCAGCGCTCCGGAGCTCGTCACCGACGGCAGGGGCATGCAGGGACTCGTTCAGGTCCTGCAGAACGGTGTCCTCTACTTCAGCCCGACGACCGGCGCGCACGCTCTCCTCGGAGACGCGCTCACGCAGTTCCTCAACGCGGGCGGCCTCGCCAAGCTCGGCTTCCCGACGGTCGACGGACTGAAGTAGTCCGCCCCACTCTCACGATCGCACCGCTCAGCGGGAGCAGACGCCTCATCCAGGCGCGCTCCCGCTGAGCCGTGTGGGCGGAACGGCACGAGACATGTCACAGCGTGATCTGCGCTTCGACAGTGCCGTGCTGGGCGAATACTCAGCTTCTGTCCGATAGGCTGAACAGCCGTGACGGACAACAATTACGACCTGATCGTCGTCGGCTCCGGGTTCTACGGCCTGACCGTGGCCGAGCGCGCAGCGACCCAGCTCGGCAAGCGGGTCCTCGTCCTCGACCGGCGCGACCACATCGGCGGCAACGCGTACTCGGAGGCCGAGCCGGAGACCGGCATCGAGATCCACAAGTACGGTGCGCACCTCTTTCACACCTCCAATAAGAAGGTGTGGGACTACGTCACGCAGTTCACCGAGTTCACCGGGTACCAGCACCGCGTGTTCGGCCTGTACCAGGGCCAGGCGTATCCGCTGCCGATGGGGCTCGGGCTGGTCAATCAGTTCTTCGGCCGCTCCCACACGCCGGACGAGGCGCGTGCCCTCATCGCCGAGCAGTCCTCCGAGTTCGACTCGAAGGACGCCGCGAACTTCGAGGAGAAGGCGATCAGCCTGATCGGCCGCCCGCTCTACGAGGCGTTCTTCAAGGCCTACACCGCCAAGCAGTGGCAGACCGACCCGAAGAACCTGCCCGCGGGCAACATCACCCGACTGCCGGTGCGCTACAACTTCGACAACCGGTACTTCAGCGACACCTACGAGGGTCTGCCCGTCGAGGGCTACACCGCGTGGCTGCAGAACATGGCAGCCGACTAGCGGATCGAGGTGCGCCTGTCGACCGACTGGTTCGACGTCCGGGACGAACTCCGCGCCGCGAACCCCGACGCTCCCGTCGTCTACACAGGTCCGCTCGACCGCTATTTCGACTACCGGGCGGGCGAACTCGGGTGGCGCACGCTCGACTTCGAGACCGAGGTGCTGCCGACCGGCGACTTCCAGGGCACGCCCGTCATGAACTACAACGACGCCGACGTCCCGTTCACGCGCATCCACGAGTTCCGCCACTTCCACCCCGAACGCACCGGGTACCCGTCCGACAAGACGGTCATCATGCGTGAGTTCAGCCGCTTCGCGGACAAGGGCGACGAACCGTACTACCCGATCAACACGCCGGACGACCGCGAGCGGCTCGCCGCGTACCGGGACCTGGCGAAGGCGGAGACCGCCGACAACAAGGTGTTGTTCGGTGGACGTCTCGGCACCTACCAGTACCTCGACATGCACATGGCGATCGCCAGTGCCTTGACCATGTTCGACAACACGCTGGCGCCGCACATGCGCGACGGTGCGCCGCTGGCGTCGGAAGCGGAGTAAATGAGCAACGCCACCACAGCCGTCAGTCTTCTGCAGCGGGTCATCTTCCCGCGGCCGGGCGAGCCACTGGACGTGCGGTCCCTCTACCTCGAGGAAGCCGCGACCAACAGTGGTCGCGCCCACGCACCGACCCGGACCAGCGTGAGCCTCGGCTCCGATTCCGAGGCCAGCTTCGCGACCTACTTCAACGCGTTCCCGGCGTCGTACTGGCGTCGCTGGAGCACCTTGACGTCGGTGGTCCTGCGCGTGGAGATCCGCGGCAACGCCCGCGTCGACCTCTACCGCTCGAAGATTGACGGCTCGCGCATCGGCATCGGCGGCGACCTGGTTCCGACCGACCCGGAGACCGGCGTCGGCGTCATCGAGCTGGAGACCGACCTCGGCCCGTTCGAGGACGGCGGCTGGATCTGGTTCGACGTCACCACCGACTCGGCCACCGACATCCTGTCGGCGGGCTGGTACGCCACCGTCGAACCCGAACACGGCTCCAACAACGTGACCGTCGGCATCCCGACGTTCAATCGGCCGACCGACGCTGTCGCCGCGCTCGCCGCACTGACGTCCGACCCGCTCGTCAACGACGTGATCGACGCCGTCCTGATGCCCGATCAGGGCACTCGCAAGGTGAAGGACGAGCCCGGCTACACCGAGGCCGCCGAGGCGCTCGGCGATCGCCTGCACATCTTCGACCAGGGCAACCTCGGCGGATCCGGCGGCTACTCGCGCATCCTCTACGAGGCGCTGCGTCTCACCGACAGTCCGTACATCCTGTACATGGACGACGACATCATGATCGAGCCCGACTCGATCCTGCGTGCGCTCGCGCTGTCGCGGTTCGCCAAGAGCCCGATGCTCGTCGGCGGCCAGATGCTCAACCTGCAGGAGCGCAGTCATCTGCACTGCATGGGCGAGGTGATCGATCACCACAAGTTCATGT
>JASLJL010000193.1 GCA_030152405.1 Gordonia sp. (in: high G+C Gram-positive bacteria)
TGGGCGCGCAGGTAGCGCTTGTCCTTGGGCAGGTAGCCGCCGCGGCGGAAGTTCTCGCCGGTGAACTCGTCCCAGCTCGTGACGACGTTCCACGCCGCACGTCCGGCGGACAGGTGATCGAGGGAGGCGAACTGGCGGGCCACCTCGTAGGGCTCGTTGAAGGTCGAATTGATGGTTCCCGCCAGACCGAGACGGTCGGTGACTGCCGCGAGCGCCGACAGGATGGTGAACGTGTCGGGGCGCCCCACGACGTCAAGGTCGTAGATCTCCCCGTTCTGCTCGCGAAGCCGAAGCCCCTCGGCGAGGAACAGGAAGTCGAACTTTCCACGTTCGGCCTCCTGCGCGAACGTTCGGAAGCTGTCGAACTCGATGTGGCTGCCGGCCTCGGGATCGCTCCACACGGTGGTGTTGTTGACACCGGGGAAGTGCGCGGCGATGTGAATCTGTTTGCGGTGATCAGCGTGTGCTGCGGTGGACATGGGGTCTCCTCCTACGACTGTGCGGTCGCGTAGCGATTGGCCGGGCGCGGCAGTCCCAGCAGCTCCCGCAGCGTCGACGACGACGGGTACTCGGTGCGGAACACACCGCGCCGCTGGAGTTCGGGAACCAGATCGTCGACGATCCGGTCCAGGTCGGTCGGGAGCGTTCCGGGTCGCAGCCGGAAACCGCTCAGTCCGGCCGACTGTCGCTCGATCAGCAGGTCGGCGAGTCCAGCGGCGGTACCGACGAACACCTGCGCGTCGCTGCGGAACGGTGCGCCTGCGAGGTCGTCGAGCCGAGCGAGGCGCTCGCGTGCCTCGCGTTCGGTGTCGCCGAGGAAGACGACGAGGTCGGCGAACACGTGGATCGTCTCGTCGCGCCGTCCGGCCTCGTCGGCCGCGGCGCGGATCGACGCGAGACCGTCGACGGCCTCGGCCTGCGTGTGCGGGGTGATCAGACCGATGTCGGCGGACTCGCCGATCAGCTGCAGGCCGCGCGGCAGATGGGCGAGAGCGACGACCGGCGGCTGCCCCTGCGGTGGACGCGGCGTGATCGACGGACCCTTCACCGAGAAGGTCGGCCCCTCGAAGTCGATGTAGTGCAGCTTGTGACGGTCGATGAACCGTCCGGTCGCGACGTCGCGGATCTCGGCGTCGTCCTCCCAGCTGTCCCATAGACGCCGGACGACTTCGACGTAGTCGGCGGCCTCGTCGAACAGGGCGGACTCGGCCGCGGTGAACTCGGCGGTGCCGACGTCGGCGATGTGCAGGTCGGGGATCTGCCGTCGTCCGATGTTGGCGTTCGCCTGCGGGGACGCGGCCACCTGCACCCGTAGTCCGGCCCGTCCGCTGCTCACGTAGTCGAGAGTGGCGACAGCTTTGGACAGGTGGAACGGTTCGGTGTGCGTGACGACGGCGGTCGGGACGAAGCCGATCGACGTCGTGGTCGGGGCCACCCGGGCGGCGATCTCGACCGCGTCCAGCCGCCCGCGCACCTGGTCCGTGCGTTCGTCGGGGGAGAACGGGTCCGCCGACTGGACGGCGAGAGCGTCCTCGACGGTGATGAAGTCGAGCAGGCCTCGTTCCGCGGTCGTCGCGAGATCGATCCAGTAGGCCGCGCCGAACAGGTCGGCCGGGCGGGCGTGCGACTCACGCCATGCGGCGGGATGCCAGCCCGCGCCGTCGAGAGCGACGGCGAGGTGCAGGTGGTCAGTCATGGTGGGGCTCCTGTGTGGCGTGTGGGTCAGAGCGTGACGAGGATCGTCGCCGTCAGAAGGTCGTGGGGGGATTGAGTTCAGAGCGCTCGACCTTGTTGCCGGGGACCTTCCACTTGTCGAAGATCTTCTGGTAGTCGCCGGTGTCGATCAGGTTGTTGACCGCGGCGACGAGTGCGGGCGCCAGGGGAGAGCCCTTCGCCGTGATGAATCCGACCGGCGACTTGTAGATCTCGCCGAGGTAGTGCGTTCGGGGAATCCGGGACTCGGCGTACTGCAGCGCGAGCGACGGCCCGAAGTAGAGGTCGAGTTTGCCGTTCTGCAGGCCGAGGGTGATCGGTGCGGAATCGGTGAAGTACTGGACCGTCCAGTCCGGCTTGCCGATCTTCTTGCACGCGTCGGCGTTCTGTTCGAGCAGAGTCTGGAACGACGATCCCGGCGCGGTGCCGATGCGGTATCCGCACGCGTCGCTGATCTGCGTGAACTTGGTCTCGGTCACCTTGTCGGAGCCGAGGAAGCCCTGTCCGTCGGTGACGAAGGTCGCGAAATCGACGACCTTCTCCCGGTCTTTGGTGACGCTGAAGTTCGCCTGACCGACCTGATAGCGGCCGTTCTGGATGCCGGGCAGGATCGACGGGAACGTGCCGTACTGGTAGTCGGGAGTCAGGCCGAGGACCTTCGCGACGGCATCGGTGAGGTCGCGGTGCAGGCCGACGGGCTCTCCGTTCACTTCTCCGCCGATGGGCAGCGAGGCGAGGCCGGGAGTCTTGATGGTGCCGATGGAGAGCGTGCCCGAGGACCGGACGTCGGCGGGGAGCTTCGAGGCGACGGCGTCGACCTTCGTGACGCCGGAGACGACGTCCTGGGTCGGCACGGCGGGTGCGGCGCCGCCGGAGTCGGTGCTCGGATCGTCGGACGATCCGCACGCGGTCAGCGTCAGTGACGCGGCGGCGAGCAGGGCCGCGGTCGCCGACGCGAAGCGGACCGAGCGACGGCGGGAACGTGACGTGGGCATGGTGGAGCCTTTCGAGGAGAGGGAATCGGGGAGAGGGGAATCGAGGGAGAGCGGGTCAGAGGACGGCGGACACGAACGACCTGGTCCGTTCGTTGACCGGGGCGAGGAGGACGTCGTCCGGCGGGCCGGACTCGACGATCCGGCCGTCCTCGAGGAAGACGACGGTGTCGGCGACCTCTCGGGCGAAGCCGAGCTCGTGGGTGACGATCAGCATCGTCATCCCGTCGGCGGCGAGGTCTCGGATCACCGACAGGACTTCACCGACGAGCTCCGGATCGAGTGCGCTGGTCGGTTCGTCGAAGAGCATCAGACTCGGCCGCTGTGCGAGGGCCCGCGCGATCGCGACGCGTTGCTGCTGGCCGCCGGAGAGCTGGCGCGGATAGGAGTCCTCGCGTCCGGCGAGACCGACCCGCTCGAGCAGCTCGGAGGCGTGGCGCAGGGCGTCGCGTCGTGACTCGCCTGCGGCGACCGGTCCTTCGATGATGTTCTGCGCGACGGTCCGGTGACCGAACAGGTTGAACTGCTGGAAGACCATTCCGATGCGGGCGCGCTGCGCGGCGATCTCCCGCGACGGGCGTTCCCGTAGGCGGCCGCCGACATGTCGATAGCCGATGATGTCGCCGTCGACTTCCACGAAGCCCGCATCGGGCTTCTCGATGTGGTTGACGGTGCGGAGCAGCGTCGACTTGCCCGATCCGGACGGCCCGAGCAGCACGGTCACTTCGCCGTGGTTCACGTCGAGGTCGACGCCTCGCAGCGCGGGGTGCGCGCCGAACGACTTGGTGAGCCCGCGGACACGGACCAGCGGGCGGCTCATGCCGCACCGCCAGCGGTGCGGCGCTGGAGAGTCCCGAACAACGGCAGGTTGTCGCGGAACGCCTGAGCGAAGGACGACGGCTGCTGTCGACGACGTCCCCGGTTGTAGTGGCGTTCGACGAAGTATTGGCCGATCGACAGGATGGTCGTGAGGATGATGTACCAGACCGTCGCCACCAGCAGGAGCGGGATCACGAGGTAGTTCTGCTGGTAGATGAGCTGCGTCGAGTACAGAAGGTCCTCGACCGCGATCACGCTCACGATGGAGGTGGCCTTCAGAAGCCCGATCAGCAGATTGCCCGTCGACGGGACGATCGCCGGCATGGCCTGCGGCAGGACGATCCGCCAGAAGATCCGACTGCGGCTGAGACCGATCGACTGCGCCGCCTCGGTCTGGCCTTCGTCGACCGACAGCAGCCCGCCGCGCACGATCTCGGCGGAGAATGCGGCGACGTCGAGGGTGAGCGCGACGAACGCCGCGACGACACCGGTGATCAGTGTGGCGGTGTCGAAGGTGACGAAGCTGGGTCCGAACGGGATCCCGATCGAGAGCTGCGGGAACAGGGACGCGAGCTGGAACCAGAACAGCAACTGGACGAGCGGCGGAACCGAGCGGATCAGCCACACATAGCCGAAACTGATCGACGACAGGACGGGGCTCGACGACAGCCGCATCGCGGCCAGGAGCACGCCGAGTGCGAATCCCACGACCATCGTCGCGGCCGTCAGCCACAGGGTGAGCCAGAGTCCGTTGAGCACAGACGAGCTGGTGAAGTAGTCACCGACCACGTTCCACTGGAAGCGGTCGTTGGTGACGAGAGTGTGCACGAACATCGCGCTCACGACGAGCACCACGCCGGTGCCGACCCATTGCCACGGGTGGCGGGCGCCGACGACCGGCGCGGCGAGGAGCTCGTCGTCTCCCGGGCGGCTGACGGGGCCGACCGATCCGGGAGACGACGGAGATATGACAGCAGTCACGGGGGAGTCCTTACTGGGTGTTGCGCTTACCGAAGCGCAGGGGCGCGCACGGTCGGGTTCTCACCTGGAGCACCCCGCCGCAGAGTGGAGGGTTGCCGGCCAGCAAGCCAGGGCTTGTCGCTGACACTCATAACCGGATATGACCGTAGGCCGAGAACGACCGACCACGGGGACTAAGGCGCACGCTGGTTCGAATGGCTCCGGTTCCGCAGGCGCAGAGGTACATTCGCCTGGTCCTCCATCTCCTGCCGGACGGGCCGATCGCGCGTAGCTTGGGGACATGACACCCGAGC
>JASLJL010000240.1 GCA_030152405.1 Gordonia sp. (in: high G+C Gram-positive bacteria)
GGGCGAGCGCTTTCCCGGCGCTTGGTCCGGCGACGAACGATGCGAACTCGACGATGCGGATGCCACTCAGGGGCAGGGACTCCTCGTCGGGCATGTGACCTCTCCTCACGCGATGTAGCACTCGTTCGACAGATTGTATATTGTGCGTAGCATCTCGAGTCGAGTACCACGACGATGCCCGGGAGGCACTCATGTCACAGGTCAGTCCGGACGACTTCGCGCAGATCAAAGACGCCGTCCGCGAGTTCATTCGTACCCGCGTCGTGCCACGCGAGCAGGAGATCGCCGAACTCGACGCGATACCCGAGGACATCCGTCAGGCCGCGAAGGACATCGGACTGTTCGGCTACGCCATCGGTCAGGAGTGGGGCGGACTCGGCCTCGACCTCGCACAAGACGTCGAGCTGGCCATGGAGTTCGGCTACACCGCACTGTCGGTGCGGTCGATGTTCGGCACCAACAACGGCATCGCGGGCCAGGTCCTGGTGAACTTCGGCACCGACGACCAGAAGTCGGAGTGGCTTGAGAAGATCGCGTCGGGAGAGGTCGTCGCGTCGTTCGCCCTCACGGAACCCGGTGCGGGCTCCAATCCCGCAGGATTGCGCACCAAGGCAGTCCAACAGGACGACGGCGACTGGATCATCGACGGCGCGAAGTGCTTCATCACCAACGCGGCCCTGTCGAATCTGCTGGTCACGTTCGCACGGACGCGTCCGGCCGATGAGAACGGGCCCGGCATCGCGGCGTTCCTCATCCCGACCGACACGCCCGGTGTCACCGTCGCATCCCACGACGAGAAGATGGGTCAACAGGGCGCGTGGACGTCCGACGTCCACTTCGACGGCGTGCGCGTGCCCGCGTCCGCGCTCGTGGCGGGCAACGCGGACGTCGGCTACAAAGCGGCGATGACATCCTTGGCACGAGGCCGGGTCCACATCGCCGCGCTGGCCGTCGGGTCCGCTCAGCGTGCTCTCGACGAGTCCCTCCGCCACGTCGCCGTCACCACTCAGGGCGGCACGCCCATCGGCGACTTCCAGTTGGTTCAAGCGCACATCGCCGACATGCAGACCGGCATCATGGCGGGCCGGGCCCTCGTCCGCGACGCCGCGCAGAAGTATGTGAGCGGCGAGGACCGGCGCATCGCGCCCTCGGTGGCGAAGCTGTTCTGCACCGAGATGGTCGGTCAGGTCGCCGACACGGCCGTCCAGGTCCACGGCGGCTCCGGCTACATGCGCGAGACGACGGTCGAACGCATCTACCGCGACGTCCGACTCCTTCGTCTGTACGAGGGCACCAGCGAGATCCAGCGACTCATCGTCGGCGGCGGCCTGGTTCGTCAGGCCAAGAAGCAGGCGTCTCGATGACACCGCCCGGATTCGACACACCCCACCGAAAGGACACCTCCTCATGACCGCACTCCTCGACGGCAGAGTCGCCGTCGTCACCGGCGCCGCGCAGGGCATCGGTCTCGCGATCGCCGAGAAGTTCGTCGCCGAGGGCGCCCGCGTGGTGCTCGGCGACCTGAACGCCGACCAGGTCGCGGCGGCCGCCGCCGGTCTCGGAGACGAGTCGGTGGCACGCGGAGTCGCCTGCGACGTGACCTCCGGCGACGACGTCCAACGGCTCGTCGACACCGCGATCGACGCGTTCGGAGCCGTCGACGTGATGGTCAACAACGCCGGCATCACCCGCGACGCGACTATGCGGAAGATGACCGAGGAGCAGTTCGACCAGGTCATCGACGTCCACCTCAAAGGCGTCTGGCACGGCACCCGCATCGCCGCCGCCCACATGCGCGAACGCAAGACCGGCTCGATCATCAACCTGTCGTCGATCTCCGGCAAGGTCGGCCTGGCCGGCCAGACCAACTACTCAGCCGCCAAGGCAGGCATCGTCGGCCTGTCGAAGGCTGCGGCCAAAGAAGTCGGATACCTCGGCGTCCGCGTCAACTGCATCCAGCCCGGCCTCATCCGCACCGCCATGACCGAGGCCATGCCACAGAAGATCTGGGATCAGAAGATGTCCGAGATCCCGATGGGCCGCGCGGGTGAGCCGAGCGAGATCGCAAGCGTCGCCACCTTTCTCGCGTCCGATCTGTCCTCGTACATGAGCGGCACCGTCCTGGAAGTGACCGGCGGACGGTACATGTGATGCCCGACTGGGCTCCACACACCGTCGTCACCGACGAGTACGTCGATCCCACACCGGTCGCCGCCCTGGCGACGCTGTTCGACGACGGACTCGCCGCACCCGCGGTCGGCGACGAACTCCCTCCGCTGTGGCACTGGGTGGCCCTTCCTCGGTGGACTGCGTCGTCACAGATCAGCGTGGACGGGCATCCGTTCCGGGGATCGTTCCTGCCTCCCGTCGACCTGCCTCGCCGCATGTTCGCCGGCGGGCGTGTCGAGTTCCGCGCACCGCTGCGAGTCGGGGACACGGTTCGACGCGAGTCTCGGGTCGAGTCGGTCACCGAGAAGAACGGTCGGAGCGGCGGGCTCGTCGTCGTCACTGTGGTGACCACGCTCCGCGCTCCCGGCGACGAACCGGCCGTGGTGGATACCCAGAACCTCATCTACCGGGAGGCGGCTCCCGTCTCGGACCGCGTCGTGTCTCCCGAGTCCGCGGCGGCGATGGTTCCGCACGGCTCACCGTTCGTCGCTCGCGACGACGCCGGGTTCGACTTCCGCACCGATCCGACTCTGCTGATGCGGTTCTCCGCGGCGACTGCGAACGCCCACC
>JASLJL010000265.1 GCA_030152405.1 Gordonia sp. (in: high G+C Gram-positive bacteria)
GCACTGCTCAGCGCCGGTTTCGCGTTCATCAGCATCGGCAGCGATTTCAAGGCCGGCTCGGGTCTCTACCTGGCACTCGTCGGCGCAGTCGTCGCGCTCGCGGGCGGCGTCGTCATGGGACTTCTCAAGAAGTAGTCGGGCGGCCTCTTCTCCGGTCGCCGAGCCCTCGCCGGTCGCTCAGCCGGACGGCCCCTTCCCCGGACGGCGCCTTCTCCGGTCGTTGAGCCGCGCCGTAGCGATAGCGGAGGCGCGAGTCGAAACGACGTGCCCGAACACCACGACAGCAGACCCACGAAAGCGGGCCGGATCCTCATCGAGGATCCGGCCCGGTTCTGTGCGTGAGTCACGCGTGAGCGTGCTCGTCGTCCGACGCGGTGAGGGTCTGCGCGTAGGAGACGCCGAGGCCGAGCAGCATCAGTCCGACGACGATGAACGCGATGACCCGGTACACGCCGTCGAGCGCGGAGAGGTCGAAGAGGAACAGCTTGCCGATCGCCGCTGACATCACTGCCAGACCCGCGGTGAGGACGACTGCCCGGTCGGTGCCGGTGAGCCGGCGGGCCCTGAGGAGCGCGACGACGGCGACCGAGCCCCAGATGATCGTGGCTGCGGCGTGACCGGCACGGAACGCGCTGTCGGCGTCGGACGTCACGAGGTGCGCGACGCTCAGGCTGCCCGTGGTGACGAGCCACAGTGACACGAAGCCTCCCGTCATGCTGATGGTCAGCGCCTCCTTGCGGTTCGAGGAGGCCCACGACCAGGTCAGCAGCACAGTGGTGATGAGGCCGAGCACGGTGCCCATCACCAGCGACGCGTAAGTGCTGTGATCGTCGAGGGTGGGCAGGAAGACCTGTGACGCAGCGCCGTGCGCGTTGAGCATCAGGATGCCGAAGGCTGCGAACACGGTCGCGATCACACGGACGGGTGTCGCCAGATCGCGTGCTGCGTACGAGGCGCCGGCAAGGACGACGCTCACGGCGAGCAACGACGACGGCTGGTAGGCGGTGTCGACGGCGTAGCCGGTCGCGAGGAGCATCAGGACGCCCGCGGCGAGGAGCCACATGATGCGGACGTCACGGGCGAGCGTGCGAGCGGTGCCGAACGCGGCGGCCGCGTAGACCGCCGCCCCTGCGGCGAGCGTCGCGGTCGCGGGCGCTCCGAGATCGGCTGCGGCGAAGATCGAGGGGAGTGCGCCGGTGGCAGACATGAGCGAGAGCAACTCGGGGTTGCCGCTGCTGCGCGCCGTCAGGACGGACGAGCCGACGATCACGACCAGGGCGACGAGTGCGAGTGAGGCTGCGGCCCACGGGGCGTCAGACACCGTGGCGTACACGACGCCGGTGAGGACGACGGCGGCCGTGTTGACGATGAACATGGCCATCCAGTCGCGACCGACCTGGATCCACGTCGTCGCCGCTGCATAGATCACCAGGAAGGCGACCAGGGTCTCGTCGATGCCTTGGGTGACGACGGGTGCGAGGACGAACACGGGGATCGACACCATCAAACCGAGAGCCTGGGAGTTCCACCGGTGGGCGACGGCCAGGCCGCCGCCTGCGATCAGGCCCGTCACGGCGAGCGCCGCCCCGGCCGGTGTCCAGTGGTAGATCGTGCTCGTGGCGAGCACATCGAACAGCAGTCCGGCGACGCCGGTGGCGACGAGTGCGACGGCGCCGGATCGCTTGGCCGGACTGCGTCCGATCCAGACGCCCAGCGCGGCGAGCGCCGCGGCGAGGACTCCGCCGCCTGCGACGCGGACCTCCGGGCGGAGGAGCCCGGCCTGCGCGGCGAGTACGAGGAGCATCACGATGCCGGACAGCGTGATGGCCACGCCGATGCCCGCGAGGATTCGACCGATGAGGCCGCTCTCGGCGGCAGCAGAGAGCCGCTGTCCGACCGTTTTCGACGGTGGCAGCGGCTCTCTGTTCTGTGTGTAGGGCGTGTATCCGGAGGTCTGGTACTGGATGTGCGGCTGGTATGGCTGCGGGGTCTGGTTCATGTCTTCAACATTCGCCTGGATCGGCGCGTCAAACATGCGTAGGACTACGCATTCTCCCTGGTTACTTGCGCGTGCGCACGACGGTGCCCCGCCTGGACTCGATCAGGCGGAGTACCGCATCACGTCCGTCCCGGACGGGATGGGTGGACCCGGCGGTGGGGCAGGGATCCGGCACGACAGCCACCTCTCGACCGCCGAACCCGGTTCGGTGCTCCGGGCCGGGAGGAGTTTCTCCGGCTGCAACGCGTGATTGACGCGCCAGGGTTCATTCGAGCCGGTCGGCCGCCACCCGACCCGACCCTTGAACGGGCCGGAGGTGAGGACGGTGGTCTCCCGTCCGCCCGGCGTGGTCGAGACGCTGCGGTTATGGCCGCCGCACGCTCCGCCTAGGTGGTCGATGTCGGTCGGACCGCCGTCCTGCCAGTCGGGCATGTGATGCGCCTGTGTCTTCGCCCAGGGCACGGTGCAACCGGGGGCGGTGCAGCCGCGATCGCGACCGAACAGCGCGAGACGCTGAGCCAGCGACGCGAGGCGCTTGCTGCGTCCGAGGTAGAGGACCTGCGACGACGCGTCCGCAAACACTTCGAGCCACGGGGTGGCGTCGGCGGCGATCTCGACGAGATCCTTGATCGGCATCCGAGTGCCGGTGGCAGTGATCGCCACTCCGGACCGCGATTCCAGATCGTTCAGTGACGCGGTCACCACCAGGTGCGCGGGCAGGGCCTTGCCGTCGCCGAGTCCGCCGTTGGCGATGAGGAACGTCCACATCGCCTCGAGCGCGTCGTGGTTGCGCTGTGCCTGGGTGCGGCTGTCGCGCTCGCGAGCGGCGCCGAGAGCGTCGGGGTCGACGTTGGTGGCCGCACCCGTAGGTGACTGCTCATCGTCGGGGTTGTTCATCCCGGGAGCGGCCCACAGCATCAGCAACGCTTCGAGCTTGGCCCGGGCAGCCGGGGTGAGGTTGGCGCTGATCTTCGACATGAGTCGACGATCTTGCGGCGCAAGCGTGACGCCCCGAGTACGCGCACGGTCGGTGTCGTCGGTCAGCTCACCGTCGGGGTCGAGATGCGCGAGGATCCGCTTGCCGACAGTACGAGTCTGTTCCGGGGTCAGGGCGCGAGCGGCCTCGACGAGCTCGGCTTCAGCACGTGCCTTGACCTCAACCGGAATCGCCGCGGGGATCTCCTCGACCGTCTTCACGATCTCCGACACGTGGTCGAGCGACACGTCACCGTCGGCGACTGCCTCGGCGGTGGCGGGGAGCCGCGGATCCAGTTGCTCGCCGGAGAAGTTGAACATCGCGTTCAGGTTGGAAGCGGCTTCCTGGCGTTGCTTGCGAGCACGGGCCGACAGGCGCAGGTGGCCTTCGAG
>JASLJL010000354.1 GCA_030152405.1 Gordonia sp. (in: high G+C Gram-positive bacteria)
TCCAGACGGCCCCGCGTCCAGCACCATGGACGCGGGGCCGTCTGCTTGTCGTGGGGCCGGAACTTCGTCGCGGGAGCCGACGTTAGGATGACTCGTCTCCTACTTGGAAGAGGAAGTCTGATGAGCGAAGTCCGCCACGAAGCCGTCACCACCGCGCCCCGCGAGAAGCTGTTCGCCTACGTCGACGACTACAAGAACGTCCCCGAGTACATGCTCGGTGTGACCCGGTTCGAGCCGACCACCGATGTCGTCCAGGGCAAGGGCTCGGTCTTCGACGCCGCGTTGAAGGTGGGGCCGAAGGAGCTCAAGTCGACCGTCGAATGCACGGAGTGGGTCGAGAACGAGCTGATCAAGCTCGAATCGGTGAAGGGTTTCGGGGCCAACACCGAGTGGGCGTTCCGGGACGGCGACGAGCCCGGCACCACGGTTCTGAGCGTCGTCTTCGACTTCACTCTCCCCGGAGGTCTCACGGGCAAGGTTCTCGGCGGTCTGATCGGTCCCTTCGCGGAGCAGGCCGTCAAGCACATCGAATCCAAGATCCGCGCCGCCGTCGAGGCCTGATCTGGGCCCGTCATGGGCATTCCGCGGCATTCACCGACAAACGAGGCATGCATGCATGCCTCGTTTGTCGTCGAGTACCGCGTTCAGCTGGAACTGGCGTCGAGTCAGAGCTCTCCGTTGACGCGCGCGGCCTGCTTGATACGAGAGAGTTCGTTGATGTTCCGCACCATCGTCACCCAGTTGTAGATCAGGAATGACAGGACACCCCACCAGCCGAAGAGCAGGCAGTGAGTCTGAGCCTTCCAGAAGGCGGATCGGATCTCCGGGTAGGTCCCCGTCGTCTGCACCGGCGTGGTCTGAGCGATGATCAGCATGCCGGTCTCTTTCCGGAACACGGCGGTGTACACGGCCGGGGCGGTGGAGTAGCCGGCGTGCGCCGATGGCAACGGCGCACCGTACGGCGGTTGATTCGCGGGAGGGTAGCCGTACGGCTGGGGATTCGATGGATAGGTCATCGGACATCGCTCTCGTCAGGTGGAAGTCCGGCAGTGGACTGCGCAACGCTAACCCGGTCGGACCTTCTCGTCCCTTCGTTGAACGACGATCTCACCTCGCGGACAGTCGCGGGATCTCCGGACCGGTGTGGCTGGCCGTTCGCCGGCGATGAGCAACCCAACGTGGACCGTGCCATCGGTCCATGGCATTGTGGTCTACGCAACATCGGGCACACCCTCGTGCCCGATCATCCGGAGCAGTCGACAACCAGGAGGACACATGCCGGGCGTGCGCCACACCGTGACCACACCGACCCCGCGTGAGGAGGTGTTCGCCTACGTCGACGACTACCGGAACGTGCCGGAGTGGATGTTCGGCGTCACGCGGTTCACCCCGGTCACCGAACAGACGTCCGGAGTAGGCGCCACGTACGACGCGACCATGCGGATCGGCCCCAAGAACCTCAAGTCGACCCTGCGCGTCACCGAATGGGAGGAGGGCCGAGTGCTTGTCCTCACCTCGATCGCCGGATTCGACGTTCAGACGGGCTGGCGCTTCGCCGACGGCGACGACGGGACGACCGCGGTCGACGTCAACTTCGACTACGAACTGCCCGGAGGTCTCGCGGGTCGAGCGCTCGGCGCGATCATCGAGCCCGTGGTGGGCCAGGCGATCAAGCAGACGGAGAACGCGCTGCGTGCGGCGGTGGAGTCCGAGTCCGTCTCCTGAGCCGACGACCGTCGGTCCGACAAAGAGAAAAGAGCGGGTGGCCCTCCCGAAGGGGCCACCCGCTCTTCTCGTGCGATGCCGGTCAGGCGACCTTGAAGTTGCCGTATCCCTGACGCGCGAGACGATCCACGATCGTCTTCGACGACGTGCCGGTCTCGGGGCCGAGGCAGGCGAGGAAGTAGTACGCGTTCACCATGCCGACGAGGCGATTGCCGACGACGACCGGGCTGCCGGAGTCGCCCTCGATGACGCACATCTGGCTGAAGTGGCTCTGACCGTCGGAGAACCAGGTCACGCCACAGGTCTTGCCGGTGGTGCGACCGGTCTTGCACAGCACGGTCGGGAAGGCGACCGGGCGGGTGTCGATCGAGCGGATCGTCACACCGCCGACGGAGCGGACGGGCGCGACGCGGGCCGAGTCCAGGCGGATGATCGCGATGTCGACGTCAGACGCGCTGTACACGATCGTGCCGATCTGTCCGCGCTGTTGGTAACGCTCCGAGAGCACGCGCTGACCTGGCCGACCGCAGTGGCCTGCGGTGACAGCGATCAGTTGGCCCTTGTGCGAGCCCGAGGCGGGGCGACCCACCGTCGTCACCGTGCACGCGGCAGCGGAGTTGCCGTCCTTGAGGACCAGGATGCCCGAGCCGCCGCCGAGCGGGACCTTGGGCGCGGCGTCGGCGTTGCCGACACCCACAAGCGACGACACCATCGCCGCCACGACGGCGAGAACCACCATCAGTTTTTTCATGTTCAACTCCACTCGCGTTCTTCGAAAGACCCCCACGGTCACGCCGCAGACCATCCCACCTTAAACACACCGACCGCGCTCACCCCAGGCCGGAAACGGACACCCAGGGGGTCGTGACTCAATCGATACGCCGACCGTAATGTATCCGCCGGTGCGTGTCGGCCGCCACAATCGCTGATGGGCGGGTATGAGCACACGGTCGTGGGCCTCTAGAATCGGGTTGCTGAATCGACTCGCGACATCGATCGACGGTGTCCACAACCCCGAGAATCTGGAGAACACTGTGACCGATGCCGGCCGCCCAGTCGTCCTGATCGCCGACAAGCTCGCCCCCTCGACCGTCGAAGCACTCGGCGGCGACGTCGAGGTGCGCTGGGTCGACGGCCCGGACCGCCCGAAGCTCCTCGAGGCCGTCGTCGACGCGGACGCGATCCTCGTCCGCTCCGCCACCACGGTCGACGCCGAGGTTCTCGACGCGGGCAAGAAGCTGAAGATCATCGCCCGTGCAGGCGTCGGACTCGACAACGTCGACGTCCCCGCAGCGACCTCCCGCGGCGTCATGGTCGTCAACGCGCCGACCTCCAACATCCACTCGGCGGCCGAGCACGCCGTCGCGCTGCTCATGTCGACTGCGCGTCAGGTGCCCGCCGCCGACGCCACGCTGCGTGAGCACACGTGGAAGCGCTCGTCGTTCTCCGGCGTCGAGCTCTTCGACAAGACCGTCGGCGTCGTCGGACTCGGTCGCATCGGCCAGCTCGCCGCCGCACGTCTCGCCGCTTTCGAGACTCACGTCATCGCGTACGACCCCTACGTGTCGGCAGCGCGCGCAGCGCAGCTCGGCATCGAGCTGGTCACCCTCGACGAACTCCTCGAGCGTGCCGACTTCATCACCATTCACCTGCCCAAGACCAAGGAGACCGCGGGTCTCATCGGCGCGGAGCAGCTGAAGAAGGTCAAGAAGGACGTCATCATCGTCAACGCCGCCCGTGGCGGACTGATCGACGAGCAGGCTCTCGCCGACGCCATCACCGAAGGCCGCGTCCGCGGCGCCGGACTCGACGTGTTCGACACCGAGCCCTGCACCGACTCGCCGCTGTTCGAGCTCCCGCAGGTCGTCGTCACCCCGCACCTCGGCGCCTCGACCGCCGAAGCTCAGGACCGCGCAGGCACCGACGTCGCTAAGAGCGTTCAGCTCGCCCTCGCAGGCCACTTCGTGCCCGACGCGGTCAACATCACCGGTGGACCCGTCGACGACGAGGTCGCGCCGTGGCTCGAACTGTCCCGCAAGCTCGGCGTCCTCGCGGGCGTCGTCGCAGGCGGCATGCCGACCAACCTCACCGTCGAGGTGCGCGGCGAGCTCGCCGCCAACCCCGTCGACGTGCTCGGCCTCTCGGCGGTCCGCGGCCTCTTCTCGGCAGTCGTCGATGAGCCGGTCACGTTCGTCAACGCCCCGGCCGTCGCCAGCGAGCGCGGCGTGAGCCACGAGGTGGTCACCGAGTCCGAGAGCCCCAACCACCGCAGCCAGGTGGATGTGAAGGCCGTGTTCGCCGACGGCAGCACCGTCAACGTCGCGGGCACGCTCACCGGACCGCGCCAGGTCCAGAAGATCGTCAACGTGAACGGCCGCAACCTCGACCTCCGTGCCGAGGGCCGCAACCTCCTGATCAGCTACGCCGACCAGCCGGGCACGCTCGGCAAGATCGGTTCGCTGCTGGGTGACGGCGGTGTCGACATCGTCGCCGCCGCTCTGGCTCAGGACGCCGACGGCGAAGGCGCCACCATGCTGCTCCGCGTGGACCGCGAGCTCGACGACGCGCTGCTCGGCGCGATCGGCGACGCCGTCTCCGCGACCCTCATCAAGCAGGTGGATCTCTCGTGAAGCTGGCTGTCATCGGCGGTGACGGCATCGGTCCCGAGGTCACCGCAGAAGCGCTGAAGGTGCTCCGCAAGCTGCACCCCGATGTGACGACCACCGAGTACGACTTCGGCGCCCGCCGCTACCACGCGACCGGCGAACTCCTCACCGACGAGGACGTGGCGTCCCTGCGCGAGCACGACGCGATTCTCCTCGGCGCGATCGGCGACCCGTCGGTCCCGTCCGGCGTCCTGGAACGCGGTTTCCTGCTGAAGCTGCGCTTCATCCTGGATCACCACGTGAACCTGCGGCCGTCGATCCTGTTCGACGGCGTGAAGTCTCCGCTCGCGGGCGACCCGAAGATCGACTTCATCGTCGTGCGTGAGGGGACCGAGGGGCCGTACACGGGCAACGGCGGCGCGATTCGCGTCGGCACGCCCAACGAGGTCGCGACTGAGGTGAGCGTCAACACGCGCTTCGGCATCGAGCGCGTGGTCCGTGACGCCTTCGCCCGCGCCCAGGCGCGTGGCAAGAAGCTCACGCTGGTCCACAAGAACAACGTCCTCACGTTCGCCGGCTCCATGTGGGCGCGGACTGTCGACGAGGTCGGCACGGAGTTCCCGGACGTCGTGACCGACTACCTGCACATCGATGCGGCGACCATCTTCATGGTCACCGACCCGGGTCGCTTCGACGTGATCGTCACCGACAACCTGTTCGGCGACATCATCACCGACCTCGCGGCAGCGGTGTCGGGCGGCATCGGTCTCGCCGCGTCGGGCAACATCGACGCGACGCGCACCAGCCCGTCCATGTTCGAACCGGTGCACGGCAGCGCGCCCGACATCGCCGGCAAGAACATCGCCGACCCGACGGCCGCCATCCTGTCGGTCGCGTTGCTCCTGCGTCACCTCGGTGACGACGAGGGCGCGGCTCGCGTGGAGAAGGCCGTCGCGTCCGACGTCGCCTCGCGCGGCGAGAACCGGGGTTCTACCACCGAGGTGGGCGACCGCATCCTCGCGCTGGTCTGATCTGTACTACCGAAGGACCGCACCGAC
>JASLJL010000541.1 GCA_030152405.1 Gordonia sp. (in: high G+C Gram-positive bacteria)
CAGGTGGAGCGGGACGAGAACGGAGAGCCCAATCTCATCATCAACGGAACGGTCCCCGAGGAGAGGGCGGTGCTTCTCCTCCAAATGGCGGCTCACATGTCGTTGGAGAACCTCACCTACTCCTACGTTTCGGGGGCTGCGAACGCATTCCCGGAGGACTGGAACGACGAAGTTCCCGAGCCGGAAGAGCCCAAGCAGAAGGCTGAGTCCGAAGAAAAGAAGCGCGTCATCAAGGACGCCCCGCAGGCGTAGTCCGAGGTAGCAAGAGAATCCCCGGTTTCCGAAAGGAGGCCGGGGATTTTGCCGTTGTTTGGCGCTACAGCACTAGTATGGGTATAGTAGTGCTTGCAGCAAGGCGGTGGGCCTGCTCGAAACTACGAAAGAAGACCATGACGAACTACAACGATAACCTGGTCGGAGAAGACCCGAACCAGCTTCCCGATCGTCATCGCATTAATCTGGTCGACACGTACCAGAAGCTCACGCGACAGACGGCGATCTACCCCGACGCGATGAAGGCCGATATGGCTCTGGAAGACGGTAGTCTTCACGTCAGCGCGTTCGCCCTTTCGTACGTCGCTCTCGGACTCGGAGAGCAGGGAGAGGTCCAGGGCAAGATCAAGAAGCTCATTCGCGACGGCAGCCTGGGCGATGACGGCTACGTCACCATCTCGGACGAGAAGCGCAAGGAGATCCTGAAGGAGGTCGGAGACCTCTGCTGGTACGTCGCTCGCCTCTGTGACGAACTCCATGCCGACATGTCGGAAGTCCTGGCGGGGAACCTCGTCAAGCTGCTCAGCCGCAAGGATCGCGGCGTGCTCGGTGGATCGGGGGACAACCGATGACCAGCAAGGAAATCGCGAAGTGGGCCGACGAGTCCATGTTCACGGCAGAGAAGGCGGTTGAGACGGACCACGGCTACCGGCCCACCGTCAAGCTGCTCGACGCCCCGAACGATCCCCTCGGAAAGCTCGCGTACATCGCCAAGGCGTATCAGGGCAAGTTCCTCGGCGGCTACAGCGACATCACCGACGAAGACCGTCGGTACTACATCCAGGACATGGAGAAGAACATCCTCGGAATGCCCTCTGAGGCAGTCCAGTTTCACTTCGTCCTGGAGAACGTGACCCGGAGCTTCACGCATCAGCTGGTCCGGACCCGCCACGCCTCCTACGCCCAGGAGTCGATGCGGTTCGCCGTGAAGGAAGACTTCCCGGTACAGCTTCCCCCGTCGCTCCTCGGAACGATGAGTCGGGAAGAGTGGCGCGCAGTGGAGCGTTCCGGTCTAGCGCTGAACGCCTCGCAGGCAGCGGGTATCGACCCCAACTTCAAGCCGTCGGGAATGGAGTGGGAAGAGTACGAAGAGCGTTACGCCCCCGAAGTTCAGCGGATGCGGTTCAAGTGGGACGAGGCAGTCGCCGACAGCGGCAAGGCGTACGCTGCCCTGATCGAGGCCGGAATGCCTGCCGAGGACGCTCGCGGCCTGGCACCTCACGCCATCGTCACGAAGATCAACTGGGTGGTGGACCTGCGAGCCCTCATGGCTACGGCGGGTCAGCGCCTCTGCACTCAGGCTCAGTGGGAGCATCGCGAGATGTGGAACTCGCTGATCCGCTCCATTCGTGACTACGGAGCGTCTGCAGACTACAGCCGCACCAATTCCGACGGGTCGTACGAAACGGTGTGCCCCTCGGACTGGCAGTTCGCTCTCCTGGCGGATCGCTTCAAGCCGGTGTGCTACCAGACGGGTCGTTGCCAGTTCCGGTCGGACTTCGATCGCTACTGCAACATTCGTGATCGTGTGGAGGCCAACGCGAAGGTCGGGCGTCCGTCGTCGGAATGGCATCGACCGATGTTCAGCCGAGACGATCTCATGTCTCGCGTTGACGGACAGAAGGATGTAGAGGCGGCTAGCGTCGTCATCCCTGCCATCCAGACGACCGAGTGGCTGGACCCCAACGCGGCCATTCGCCCGGACGCCGAGTGGCGGTCGGAAGAGGCCCTGGCGAACATTCGAGGTCGGCGATGATTCACGAAAGCACCACCAAAGAAACTCGTCAGGTCACCGACGCCCTAGATAACCCGTCAGCCAAGATCCGAGCGGGGCAGCTCTGGGGAAGCGACGTCGGGCAGTACGTCGCGTTCGTCAAAGACGAAACGATCGTGACCGGAAGGCTGTCCGAGGTCATCCACTACGGGAAAGACAAAGAGTTCCGAGACGGACGGGTCAAGAAGGGCGATGTCCGCATTGTCGTGGAGATTGGCCCCAGCCCAGAGAGCCACGTCATTCGTGGCAACGCCGAGGTCTGGATTCTTCGCAGCAAGCCCGAGGTGACCGTGATGGGCCTGAGGGTCTCGAGATAACAACTGAAGTCGGAAGGAGGTCATCGAGGGGTGGCCTCCTTCTTCTTAGGAAGGACTTAATATGTGCGATCGTTGCGAAACGACTTCGAAGTTTTTCAATCAGAGCTACAACAAGACCGTCGAGGAATCGGCCGAGGACATCATCGCCCTCATGGCAGAGGCGGAAACTCGAGGCGCGATCCGGGCCGTAGAGCTCTCGGTGGAGCTATCCGACGTCGTCCTGATGAACGTGGACCTGCCCGACTCGGCCAAGGTGCTCCTCCTGCAGAGGCACTCTCGTCGGATGACGGAGTTCCTGGAGCAGGCAGTGTCGTCCGGAGAAACCATCGACAGCATCCTCGATAACTTCGAGCCAGACCTGGAAGAAGAGTCGGAGTTCGCCCACGACGTCGCTCAGGTCATCGCAGAGGGGCGTGTGTGATGGGGCCGCAGAACGAATCGTTCATCTCGGAGCTGAAGAAGCAGACCGAGGTCATCAACGCAAAGCAAGATCGCGAGCCGAACCTCGACAACCTCGAGGGGCTCGTGAGCTACCACACCAACCCTCGGACCGACGTCAAGGTCGGAGAGGCTCTCCGTAACGTCGACGTGGAGAAGGTACGAGAGTTCAACCTCAAGCTTCAGGGATTCGGGCAGTCGGTCAATACCGCCACCGAAGCCCTGAGGGAAGCCGTCCGACCGGTGCAGGAGTTCACGAGAGCCATGTCGGAGAGGCGCAGGAACGGCGTTTTGACGGGCGGGGCACGCGGTGCGTACCAGCAGCCACGCGCAGGCTGGCAGGTGCCCAGGCGAGAGCTCAGCCCTGTCGAAAGGGCGGCCAAGCGCAGCAAGCGCAAGGCCCAGCGCAAGGCTCGGAAGGCAAATCGATGAAGGTTAAGGTCATGACATTCAAGAAGCCCAAGCCTCGCCCCGCGTACAAGGGCAAGCATCGCTACGAAGACCTCTCGGACGAGAATCTGGAGGGCTTCATGCGGTGGCGGTTCGCTTACGAGCAGGCCGTCAAGAACAGAATCGGCGTTACCCAAATCATCCCGATCGTCAACAACTAGAAAGGAATCTCATCGTGACTGACATCGTTCTCAGGTCTCTTCGAGGAACAGGAGAAGAGCTCGGAGGAGTCAACATGCTGAGCCCCGTCGCCTGGACCCTGGCGAAGGAGCACGGCATCCGACACGCTCCCGTTCGATACCCCGCGAGCATCGCCCCCGCTGGAGGCCTCAAGATGTTCCACGAGTCGGTGGCCGAAGGCAAGGCGAACGCGATCGCAGCCGACGCAGAGGGGCAGCCCTCCATCTGGGTGGGGTACAGCCTCGGAGCCCTGATTCTCGGAGACCTCCTGGCGCAGAGCAAGCTGAAGAACTGCATCGGTGCGATTCTCCTCTCGGACCCGAAACGACACCCTCGGCAGATCGCCACAGAGTGCATGGTCTCGGACCACCTCTCCGGATGCGCTGGCTCTCGGTTCATTCCGGACTCGGCCGCCAAGCCCGTGATCCAGATCTCCATTCCGGACGATCCCATCTCTGCGCTTCCCCGAGGAAATGGATTCCGGGTAATCTCGGACGCCGTCACGGGATATTCGCAGGAATGGAAGCTCGGATACGCCGACCTCCTCTCCGTCGCCAACGCAGTCTCTCGATACACGGGAACTCCTCCTATCGGAGACGCTCCGGCACGGGGAAGCCGACACGTCTCCTACGGCATCGAGGACATGCCGTATTTCCTCAGCAAGACGACGTACGTCGAGTTCGCCGCACAGCTCGCCAACGAAATCGCGAACAGCCATGTCTACGGAGGAGAAGCGTGAAGCCGATGATCGTGAGCCTCGACGATGACCGCCAGGCTCGGAAGCGGAACAAGATCGTTCAAAATCGTCGTCGCTCTCGGATGGTCCCAGCGGAGAACGATCCGGATATGCTCGACGACTGGGAGGACACCGTGCAGGTGCTCGCCCTGGACCCCGGAGGGACGACCGGCTGGTCCCTCTTCGAAGTACAGCCCGAGGCGATCTCGGACCGACCGGAGCACCGAGGCATCGGTGTTCTCAAGAACGTAATCAGGTGGAGACATGGACAAATCGATTGTGGGACGAGTAAGGGCAACCTCGGGCGGTCCCTCCACGCAGGAGTTAGCACGAGTGGTGAGAACGCTGGGATTGGCGAGATACTCGGACTCATACGAAGTTGGCCGCTCGCTGCGATCGTTGTGGAAGATTTCGTCCTCGATCCCAACCGTTTCAACACGGGGCGAGACCTTCTCTCTCCAGTTCGAATTACCAGTGGAGTCTCTTACGATCTCTGGCTCCAGGGACGAGATTACTTTTCGCAGAGTGCCTCGATCGCCAAGAGCTCGGCGAAAGATGCTCAGCTCAAACTCTGGGGATACTACGATCGAAACGGCGGAATGGGTCACGCCAGAGACGCCGACCGACACGCACTCACCTTCCTGAGGCGAGCCTCGGAGGCTTCTGCTAAGGGTTATTCCTTGCGAAGCACTGCATGGCCTCACCTGTTCTCACCAGGTAAAATGTATGGTCCGGTGTCGTCTGGCCCGGCCTCTTCGGAGCTAGAGAAGGAGAACGCATCGTGAGCGGCGCAAGCCGAGGACACGCCGTGGCGGAGAATCCACGGACAGAGCAGGGACACACCTTCCTCACCAAGGAAGAGAAGGCTAAGCTCCGAGAGCGAGCCGCAGCTATGGGAATGACGCAGAGCGCATACCTCCGTTACCTCGTAGTTCGGGACTTCGGTCCTCTCGGAAGCAAGGAGCTCACCGCGTGACAAAACCGGAAGACCGAAGAGAAGAGCCAGGAGGTGTGCTCGACTTCAACTCGGGCAGGCCGTTCCGGAACAAGGCTCAGGAATACTTGGACAACGGCTGGCAACCGTTGCCTCTGCCCGAGAAGGAGAAGTTTCCGCCTCCGACGGGAGCCACCGGCCGACACGCCTACACTGTCGACCAGCGCAAGCTCTCGGAATGGTTCAAGGACGACAGCCTCGCCAAAGCGAATCTCGGCCTGCACCTCTCGGACGTATATCCTCCGCAGTTCGTAGACGATTCTTCCTACAACCTGACGGCAGCCATTCTGCCCGAAGCGAGGTCGGTAGAGCGCTTCTGGTTCGACGAACACGACGAGCCCAAGTGGACCGTTGTCGGAATCGACGTGGACGACTACGAGGACAAGTCCAAGAAGAAGCGAGGCGGAGCAGTCCTCGCGAAGCTGGAGCACGACCTCGGAAAGCTTCCCGCCACCTGGACCAGTAGCAGTCGGAACGACGGCGTCTCGGGCATTCGCTTCTACCTGGTCCCCACGGAGTACTCGTACCGTGGTCAGGTCGGAGACAACATCGAGTGCATTCAGGACGTGCATCGATACGCGGTGGCGTGGCCTAGCGCGCACCCCACCGCAGGGCAGTACACCTGGTTCCCGCCCGGCCAGGCTCCGAAGGGAGCCCCTCGGACGGTATATCAGGCTGTGGTTACCGCACCGGCACATCTCAAGGGCAGCAAGGAGCAGGCCGAGGGTGTCGACTCGGATGAGTTGGTCACCATCTCGTTCACTCCGAGGCAGGTGCCGTCAGTTTGGCATCTTCCCAAGCTGCCGAAGGCGTGGGTGGAGCACCTGTCGCAGGGCTTCACTGGCGTGTCGGACACGCCCATCGACATGGATTCGTCTGTAGACGAGATCTACGATTGGGCGAAGAAGAACTTCACGCAGAAGGGCGGCAATCGCAACTTCCAGGAAGAGAAGGCTGTCCTTCAGCTGGAGGAGATCGGTTGCTCGGCTATCCGGAAGCGAACGGAATCCTGGAAGGAGAAGGTGGACGCTCCCGACTCGGACGCTCATTACGCCCTGACGGACGCCCACTGGAACCTCTTCATGATGGGGCTGGAAGGACACGCCGGATGGATGTCGGCGGTTCGTGTGTTCGAATCGTTCTGGATGAGAAACGTTCTCGGAGACCCCGAAGCTGGCGGTTCTGGCGTCGGCAAGCGTGGACAGCAAGAAGCGACGAACGAGATGTTCCGCTCTCGGACGAACGCCATCCGTAAGATCAAGGCGTACGTCGACACGCAAGCTCAGGAGGGGCGAAACCTTCTCGGTCGGAAGTGTACCTGCTACGAAGGAGACGGAGAGCTGTTGTCCGCCACCGAGGGAATGGATCCCGACTCGGAGGAGGCGCGTCTGCTGGACGCTATCGCTCAGGGCAGGAGCGGTTCGGACGATGGTGACGGGGACGGCTCGGGGGCGCGCAGTCCGCTCCGAGACCCCGGCGAGTACGAGAGAAACGACGATGGTAACGGGGAGCACTTCTGCGACCTTTATCAGGATCGGTTCAAGTACGTGCTCGGATACGATCGCTGGATCTTCTGGCACGAAGGCAGCAATCCCGGATGGGAGTGGGCCGAGAACGGAATGACCCGTCGGGCGTATCGCAAGGTGAAGGCCCGACAGCAGAACTACGCCCGTCAGCTGCTCGTTGAAGCTATGGCTCTCCGAGAGGCAGAGGATTCCGGCGCGAAGGCGGCTATGGCTAAGGCGCAGAGCTGGAATCAATGGGCGGAGCGTTCGGGCAACAACGGGCAGGTTCGTGGAGCGCTGGAGGCCGCGTCGGAGAACTTCGGTGTGTCCATTGACAGCGCCGAGTTCGACTCGCAGGAGCACCTTCTCGGAGTCGCCAACGGAGTTCTGGAGCTTCGGGGAGACGGCATCTTCCATCGGAAGGCGAAGAAGGAGGACATGGTGGTCACCAACACTAACATTCCGTACTTCCCTCTCCGAGACATTCTGTCGGGCAAGGTTAACTCGGTCGTCGGATACGACGCCGTAGAGGGCGCTCGGCTGTGGTCGCAGTTCCTAGATCTGTTCCTCCCGATCCACGAGGACAGGCTGTGGGTGCAGCAGATGCTCGGAATGTGCCTCATCGGCGGGAACCCGTCCAAGCGCTTCATCTTCCTGCACGGCGAGTCTCACACCGGTAAATCCACGATCCTGAATCTGCTCATGGCGGCTCTCGGAGACTACGCTGGTTCTGCCGAGATGTCTATCTTCGAGCAGAGCAAGCTGAATCCGGCTCTGGCCCGAGCACTTCCGTGGCGAATGCTCACCACCACTGAGGCTAACGCTCTCGGAGGCAAGGGTCTGGAGGGCGATATGCTGAAGCGCCTCACCGGTAACGACTACATGTCGGCGGAGCTCAAGGGCGTCAACGAGATCATCGAAAGGAAGCCCTCGTTCACTCCGGTGGTCGCCACCAACTCGGCCCCGCAGATCGAGAACCTGGACGAAGCCCTCCGAGAGCGCGTGGAAGTGCTCCCGTTCAAAATCCGCCAGGACCCCAATGACGCTCCGGTCGGGGTGGAAGAACGGATGAAGGAGCTGTCGCTTCCGACGGTTCTGGCCTGGATGGTGGAGGGATGGGTGCTGTACGCAGAGAACCGACTGCGCAACAGGCCGGGTTCGATGGTGGAGGTTAAGGCCTCGTTCGGACGTGAGATGTCGGGTGACATCGGTCAGTTCATGGAGGATTGCCTGGTTCTCACGGGCGATGTGGGCGATACCGAGAGCGTGGACGACGTGTATCAGGCGTACAAGTCGTGGGCCAAGCACCAGAATATCCAGGACAATCGGGTGTGGGACAAGCCGGTTCTCGGACGCCGAATGTCCAAGGCAGGGTATCGATCGCACGTCAAGAGGGTTGACGGGGCGAACGAGAGGCAGTACCGAGGCGTGAAACTTCGCGATGATCTGAAGAAGACGCTTACTTTCAAGATCGTCAAGGAGTAGCGCAGTAGTCGCGAGGCAGCCTTGCCGTAGCAGCGCAGTAACGACAGAGCCCGTTCCAGGAGCATAGCTAACTTCTGGAGCGGGCTTTTTCGTGGAGTGGGTGGAATTATGCTACGAAAAACTGAAATGCCCGATTAAAGTAATTTAAGCCGGTATTTCGGACGTTTTTGCAAAAACCAAATTGGGGAAAGTGGGCGTAACGGCAAGCGTAACGGAGCGGTTGCCGTTGCCGTAACGCCCCTACCTGCATTGATACGGCAAACCACAGCATAACAGCAACGGCTTTCTCCCTTAGTGTGTATGTGCGTAATGCGGGTAGGGTACGGGGTATGTGGAAGTAGGGTAACGGGGTAGGTTATATTTTTATATACACACGTAGATCTGAAAAATGCTGTTACTGCTGTTATGCCTGGTAGTGTGGTTATTTTGTTGTTACTTGCCGTAGTATTTACTGTTACAGCAGGTAGATCGGATATGGAAGAGAAAATGGGGAATATTACGGATTCAGAGGCGAAACTGGGGTTTCAGTTGCTTCTTCGAGGGAAGGTGGTGCGGGAGTGCAGTGAGTGTGGGCACCTCGTTCATCAGCGAGCGAAGCGGCATCGCAGGCAGTCCTATGTTCATGTACGCAGGGAGCGTAAGATTAAGTGCGGGACAGATCCGCTGGATCTGCGCATAGCAACACCTGGAAAGGAATGGAATCGTGGCACGCATAAGTAAGGCTGATGCGACAGAAAATGTTCCAACGGAGTTTTCTTGGGGGCCTGGACTAGCAGCGCCTCGACCGGCCATCCCTGGTCAAGGTGGCGGAGGTGTAGGCAACGGCATGGAGAGCCAGCCTCTCTCCCCGTACGAGCAGCTACGGGCAACCCGGATGACAGACCCGTCGAACGAGCTCGCGAGCGAAGAAGACGTGTTCGTGAAGGACGCCACTCATTCGGGCGCGAATGAGGACGGGACCTACAAGCCGGGAACGCTGAGGCCCGGTGTCACAGCTCCAGTGACCCAGGACAATACTCTGCCAGGAAACGGGCAGTATGCTATCATTGATCCTAGTAAGTACAATCCCGGACACGAGCCTGATGGCTACCAGGACGGGGAAGGTCGAGAGTGGCGGGACAGCGTCCCACCCAATCCAGTTCTCTAGGAGAGAAGCATGGCGAAGAGCAAAGGCTCGCAGGCACGTCGTCCGGTTGACCCGGACATTTCCCGGCCGAACGACAGCCTGATCGAGGCAGCGCGAGCAGCAGGGGCAGAGGCCCCGATCGCAGATCGCGATCGCGAACCCTGGTTCCTCAAGAACCAGGCGCAGGTAGATCATCAGCAGAAGCCTTCGGGCTATGCGGTTCCTCAGGTTCTGGGTTCTGCTAGCCCCACGGTCGAGACGTGGCTTCAGGGCAGCGTGGTCACCACGATCGGGGAGACCTTGGAGGGCGAAGTTCACTGCTTCCTTCTGCCCAGTTCGCCAGCCCCTCATCAGCCAGCCGTTCATAACGGCATGTACGTGGTTCGTCGCACGTATGCGGGGGATCACTCGTACGCATACGTGCGATGCGAGGCTGTGGACGTGATCCACATCACAGGGAAGGCTCAGTACGAGGGCGCGAACGCGATCGGTAAGGTCCAGTAGTGGGACGGGTTGGCTCTCGCTCAGGACAGCAGGAAACCTACGGTTCATCCAAGGCGAAGTATCTGCAGGACAGGTATCGCGAGGAGAAGAGCCGGGACGACGTGCAGCTTCCTTGGGAAGGCACGTACGAGGAGCCCAAGGGCGAGTACCTGGTCGACCTTCCTTACATCGGGGAGGTGGGCGAGTTCAGCGAGCACCAGAACGAAGTGGGCTTGGGCATCTCTGCGAAGGACCCCGGTATGGGTGGGCGCTTCCTGAAGCACCACGTTCCTATCGACATGCGGGGTAACTACAAGCTCACGTCCTTCCCTGGCGCATACGGGGAACGAGAGGGCGCAGGTGGATACGCGATGTGCTGCGGAATGACGCAGACGCACAATTCGCGTGGAGAGCAGATCAGGGAGCAGAGCAATCCCTGTCGTGCGAAGGCCATCAATCGCAGCGGGTTCTGCTCGCGTCATGGGGGTGCCCTGCATCCTCTGGATCGCAAGCGCATCAACTGGGACCTCGCCCCTCGTCACATTCGATTCAAGTACGGGCGTCTGCCCGTAGAGGAACTGGACGACGAAGAGCTGTCGCGCGGCCAGATCCGCAAGGAAGACGGCACCTTCACCAGCAATCAGTTCGTGAGCGCAGAGATTCACGACGCTATGGTGAAGAAGCTGTTCGAGCGCAGCGATCAGAAGATGCGGGAGAATCTGCTGAC
>JASLJL010000414.1 GCA_030152405.1 Gordonia sp. (in: high G+C Gram-positive bacteria)
CTCGACCGGCGGCACCGTGCTCGTGTTCGGTCCGGGCGGGATGGGCACGGCGTCGACCGACTTCTCGCGCGTCGAGCTCGAGGACGCGACGTCCGAGGCCCATGCGGGAGCGGCGCCGTCTCAGGCCGCACGCGAGATCTATGAGAAGGCGATCGAACCCAATGTTGACTGGACACTCGTGACCATCGCCCTGATCGCCGTCGTGGTGATCGGTGCGGTGATCGCCCGTGTGCGGGGACTGCGGCGCACCGACGGCGCAGACGTCTCCGAGGAAGAGACGCGCGAACAGGCTAGCCCGACGCCGGACGAGGCGACCGCGGGCGACCGCTGATTCACCCGGCGGTGTGACTCTGTTCGACTGACACCCGTTCGACGGGTGCGTTACTCAACTGTGACGACATTGGATGTCGTCCACTTCCTGCTGCTCATTCGACGTTTCCGCAGGTAATCACGCGTTTGTAATTTGTGACTCGGGTTTCCCACGCGTCTGCTGTGACGTACGGTGCAGGAGACACTTATGGTGTGCGGGGGACAGATGTTGAGGGAGATCACGGTACATGCGAGCTGACACGAGCACGCGATGGACGACGCGCGGATTCACGGTCGGGGCGTTGGCCCTCGCCGGGCTATTGGTCGCCGGTCCAGCCGTCGCCGAGCCCAACAAGTCGAATCCGATCGCGTCACTCATCAATGAGATCGCCGACGTCGACCAGAACTTGTCGAATCTGGCGTCAGCGGTCCAGGTGAAGCAGGAGAACGTCAACCGGGCGCTGGTCGACTTCCAGAACGCGGTCGCCGCCCAGCAGGTGGCGGTCTCGGCGAACCGAGGAGCCAAGGACTCGCTGACCAAGGTCGCGTCGCTCGTCGACGAGGCGCAGCGCGACTTCGATCGTTTCGTCCGGTCCGTCTACCGGCAGGGTGACAATCGCGGCGCGATGACCAAGTACATCGCGTCCGACGATCCGCAGAAGATCCTCGATCAGATGACGTCCGTCGACCAGGTGACGCGCCAGCAGCAGGGCGTCATCCGGCGCCTGCAGGTCGCGCGCAACCAACAGGCCAACCGGGTCGCCGCGACCGAGGCGACCAAGATGCAGGCGCAGGCCGCCGCAGCGGACGCCTCGACGCGCCGCGACGACGCCGTGCAGGCGTACAAGGCCGCACAGAACGTGGTGCGTGATCAGCAGGACAAGCGCTCGACCCTGCTGCGGCAGCGCGACGACCTGGCCACGCGTCTCGCGACGCTCAAGCGGGTGCCGAAGTCGACGGTCGACGCCCCCGCGGGCGACAACACGCTGCCGGGCATCATCGCCGACGGCGTCGACAAAGCCGTCCGGTCCGTTCCCGGCAAGCCGGTGGCAGGCGACGACGCGCTCGCTCAGGCGGCGCAGGCGGCGGCTCAGCTCGCCGCCGACACCGGACAGGCCCTTCTCGCCAGTCTGATCGGCAAGCAGCAGATTCCGCATTCGAAGCTGCTCGACGAACTCGGCATCGGCGGCACCAGCCCCTTCGACCAGGGCGACAACAACACCTTCACGCGTCTCGGCAACGGTTCGCTCGGCAGCCTGTTCAGCGGCAACGGCGGGGCGCCGGGCGTCACGAATCCGGGACTCCGCGGACCGCAGGCGATCGAACTCGTCGTCAACCGCATGAAGTCGCAGCTCGGCGTCACGTACTCGTGGGGCGGCGGCGATGCGAACGGTCCGACGCTCGGCATCCGCGACGGCGGCGTCGCCGACAGCTACGGCGACTATCAGAAGGTCGGCTTCGACTGCTCCGGTCTGATGATCTACGGGTTCGCGGGCGTCGGCATCGATCTTCCGCACTACACCGGCTACCAGTACACCTCGGGCCCGCAGGTCCCGCTGTCGGAGATGCGACGCGGCGACATGATCTTCTACGGACCGAACGCCAGCGCCCACGTGGCGTTGATCCTCGGCGACGGAACGATGATCGAGGCCCCGCAGTCCGGTGACGTCGTCAAGATCTCGCCGGTCCGCACCGCGGGCGCGATGCCGATGGTCGTGCGCCTCCTCTGATTCGGCCCGCCCGACTCGGCCTTCGGGCTCCCGCCGTCTCGGGGAGTCGAGACGCTAGTGTGGTGTGCGACAGGCAACGCGACGATCTTCAGGAGTACCACCCTTGACTTCAACGGACAGTCCGGATCTGGCTCTCACAGCAGAGGACACGAAGATCCTCGAACGTGCGATGTATGAGGTCAAGCGGGTGATCGTCGGCCAGGACAAACTGGTCGAGCGCATTCTCGTAGGGCTGCTCGCCAAGGGCCACATCCTCCTCGAAGGCGTGCCCGGTGTGGCCAAGACACTCGCTGTCGAGACGTTCGCCACGGTGATCGGCGGCAGCTTCTCGCGTGTCCAGTTCACCCCCGACCTGGTGCCGACCGACCTCATCGGCACGCGCATCTACCGCCAGGGCCGCGAGGAGTTCGACACCGAACTCGGACCGGTCGTCGCGAACTTCCTGCTCGCCGACGAGATCAACCGTGCACCGGCGAAGGTGCAGTCGGCGCTCCTCGAGGTGATGGCCGAGCGCCACGTCTCCATCGGCGGCACCACGTATCCGATGCCCGAGCCGTTCCTGGTCATGGCGACGCAGAACCCGATCGAGAACGAGGGCGTCTACCCGCTGCCGGAGGCGCAGCGCGACCGCTTCCTCTTCAAGGTGCTCGTCGACTACCCCTCGGTGGAGGAGGAGCGCGAGATCGTCTACCGGATGGGCAACACTCCGCCCTCGGCCACTCCCGTGCTCGACCCGGAGACCACCCTGCTGCTCCAGCGCAAGGCGGCGAACGTCTTCGTGCACCACGCCCTCGTCGACTACGTCGTCCGAGTAATCAATGCGACCCGTCGGCCGGCCGAGGTCGGCCTGAGCGACGTGGAGCAGTGGCTCGCCTACGGTGCGTCGCCGCGCGCCACCCTCGGCATCGTCGCCGCCGCCCGCGCGCTCGCACTGATCAACGGCCGCGACTACGTGATCCCGCAGGACGTCGTCGAGCTCATTCCCGACGTGCTGCGCCACCGCCTGGTGCTGAGCTACGACGCGCTCGCCGACGAGGTGACCCCGGACCAGATCATCACCCGCATCCTGCAGACCGTGGGTCTGCCGCAGG
>JASLJL010000419.1 GCA_030152405.1 Gordonia sp. (in: high G+C Gram-positive bacteria)
CAGCGTCGTCGTGCAGTGCCGGATCGGACAGCTGCTGTTCCAGGCCCGCGTGTTCGGCCAAGATGTCGTCGATCGCGGACGGTCCCTGCGTGCTCACCTGTGGATCACTTCCCGAAGAGAATTAAGACTGGCTGGACGAGGAAAACAAACAACGCCCGACTTCGAGATCGCGGACGATCACGGAGTCGGGCGCTGAAGTGTTGCTACTTGGTGCGCTTGCCGTAGCGCTTCTCGAAGCGTGCGACGCGGCCGCCGGTGTCGAGGATCTTCTGCTTGCCCGTGTAGAACGGGTGGCACTGCGAGCAGACTTCCACGGTGATGTGGCCGCCCTTGGCGGTGCTGCGCGTGGTGAACTCGTTGCCGCAACCGCAGTTGACGGTGGTCACCTCGTAGTCGGGGTGGATTCCCTGCTTCATTTCGTCCCTTTCGAAGGTGGTCGCCGGGTCACCGGGCTGCTGCCGCGGTGTGAACCGGAACCGGACTGACCGATCGATTATTCCACATCGCGCGCCAGCGCAGCGAATCCTCCGCGCCGCCGCCGTATTGGGGTGGCCTAACCTGGTGATATGAGTGAGCGCGCGTCGTCCGAGCAGTCCCCCCGTGCCGCCAAGCGTCCTCGCTGGTCACGGCGCAATCCGTACCCTGCGACAGTCGTGGAGAACACGTTGCTGACGGCGCCGGAGAGCAGCAAGGAGGTCCGTCACCTCGTGCTCGACATCGAGGGTTCGGGCCTCGATTATCAGCCGGGCGATGCGGTGAACGTCACCCCGGCCAATGAGCCCGCGCTCGTGGCCGCGATCATCGACCGGCTCGGAGTGCCCGCCGACACCGTGATCGCCGACCGCAAGGGCGACCGTTCACTTGCGCAGGCCCTTACACACGGCTTCGAGATCACATCGGTGTCCCCGTATCTGCTGGATCATCTCGCGAACGCCCGCGGGCTCGCCGACGTCGCGGCACTGCTGGCCGGCGACCGGGCCGATCTCGAGGCGTGGGCGCGCGGCCGCGACGTCCTCGATCTGCTGAACCTCGACCCGGACTGGTCCCCCACCCCGGAGGCGTTCCTCGCCGAGTTGAAGCCGCTGACCGCGCGCACCTACTCGATCTCTTCGTCGCCCACGGTGCACGAGGGGTACATCCACCTGACGCCCGCCACGGTCCGTCATTTCGCGACCGACGAATGGGGTGACGGACGCGATCGCGGAGGCGCCGCGTCCACCTACCTCGCCGACCGCGTGGAGCCCGGCGACACCGTCGGCATCTATCTCACGCCGAACAAGTCGTTCCGGCTGCCCGAGCCCGACACCGACATCATCATGATCGGCCCGGGCACCGGCATCGCACCGTTCCGAGCCTTCGTCCACGAGCGCGCCAACGACGACGGTTCCGGCCGCAACTGGCTCTTTCACGGCGCACGCAGCCGCGACCACGACTTCCTCTATCGCGATGAGATCGTGCAGATGCATCACGACGGCAGTCTCGACCGGCTCGACGTGGCCTTCTCCCGCGAGCAGGAGGACAAGGTGTACGTCCAGCACCTCATGGACTCCCGCGGCGAGGACATCTACCGATGGTTGCGCGACGGCGCCGTCCTCTACGTGTGCGGCGACGCCGACCGCATGGCCGCCGATGTGGAGAACGCCCTCGCCTCGATCATCGCCGAGCACGGTGAGGTCGACGACGCCGACGCCCGCGCCGAACTCGACCGTCTCCGCTCCGAGGGCCGCTACCTGCGCGACGTGTACTGACGCCGCTATCGGCGCGGCCACTGCCGCGTCTGTCACGTGATGCCGCAGAAGTAACGCCGAGGCGCGTTTCGTACCGTGCCTCCGCGTGACTTCGGTGGCAGCACGTGACGGGTGTGGAATTCGTGGGGAACCGGCGGATCGTTCGGTGCGTCCAACGGGTATGAACCTCAACAGCTTTCCCATCGACGAGCACGGCATCGTCTATCGCGACCGGGCGCTGGATGTCGGGTGTTCCGCCATGCAACTGTCGCGGGCCGTCGACGCCGGCGTGCTCCAGCGTCTGGACCCCGGCGTCCTGGTTCCCGCGGCGAAGCGGACGCCGCTCGCCACCCATCTACTCCGGGCGCGCGCCGTGATGAGAGCTCATCCGTCCGCCGTCTTGAGCCATGAGACCGCCGCGGCAGTCCACGGGCTTCCGCTTCTCAAGCCGGATCGCCGTCGGATCGTCGTGGTCACACCGAAGCGGGTCCGCGGCAGACACGTCAGGGCACACCGCTTCGAGGTCCCGGCCGAGCATCGCATCGTCGTCGACGGCCTGCCGGTCACATCGCTCGAGCTCACGGCGGTCGACGCGGCGTGCACCACGTCTGAGGGGCTCGCCGGGGCGTTGACCGCGTTCGACTCGGCGCTCAGGCTCGGCGCGTCGTCGACGACGCTGCGCGACCTGCTCACACGCCCCCGACCGGGCGTCGGAATCGCTCGGCGTGCCCTCGAACTGGCCGATCCCGATTCGACCAACCCCGGCGAGTCGTGGAGTCGGGCTCAGATGATCGAGGCCGGTCTCCCCGGCCCTCGGCTTCAGG
>JASLJL010000445.1 GCA_030152405.1 Gordonia sp. (in: high G+C Gram-positive bacteria)
GACGGGAAGTAGTGATAGAGCGCGCCCGGGTTGAGGCCGACGCTCTCACCGATCTCGCGCACCGACGTCGCTTCGATCCCGCGAGTGGCGAAGAGTCCCGCTGCAGCAGCGAGGATGTCGGTCCGTCGACCGTTCGCAGCGGCCTTCTCGGTGATCACACCGACCAGCGTAGTCATGGCCGACGAGGCGATCAGCCCACTGTCGCTCGGCTGCCCACCGTCGGCCCGATGCCGTCGGGGCGGATGTTGGGATTCGACCAGGACGGCGGCTCGAGCCTCGGCAGCTCACCGGCGCCATCGAGGGTGTGCACGGCCAAGCCCGTGTCCCACGGGTAGTGCAGGCTGAACGCGACCAGTCCGGTCCGCTCGGACGCCGGTCGCACGCACATGGCCAGCACCGTCTCCGCCAAGTACTCCACGGGCTCGGTCTCGAACCCGTCGGGGATCAGGGCCGCCGCGCCCGGGGTCATGACGGCGGTGGACGGCCCCACCACGTTGACCGCGATGCCGTCGTCGACCAGCTCCGCGGCGAGCCCCTGAGAGAAGCGGTGCAGGGCCGCTTTCATCGACGCGTAGATCACGTCGCCCGCGTCCCGGTTGTACTCGCGGAACGGGCGGATCGGATCGAGCGCCGTCGACGATCCGATGTTGACGATCCACCCCGCTCCGGCTGCCCGCATGTGCGGAATCGCGGCCTGCGACAGCGCGAACGGTGCTCGAATGTAGTGCTCCACCGTGCGGTCGAACGTCGCCATCGGCATGTCTGAGACCACCGAATAGTCGGCGTAGCCCGCGTTGTTGACCAGGATGTCGAGGCGGCCCGTCCGCTCGACGGTCTCCCTGATGAGCCGATCACGTCCTGCCGGATCGCTGATGTCGGCGGTGATCACCACCGCGCGACCGCCTGCCGCCTCGATCAGCGCCGCCGTCTCGTCCACCGTGCCCGGCAGCGACGTGGCGGTGTCGGCTCGGACCGACGGTGACACGCCGGTGGACCGGGCGGTGACGACGACGGTCGCACCCTCGGCTGCCAATCGCTGGGCGACGGCTCGGCCGATCCCCCGACTGCTGCCGGTGACCAGAGCCGTCTTCCCTGCCAATGCGGATCCCATTGCGCTCCTCTCGTCTCACGACGATCGGACTGCCCGCGTCGTCGTGCATCTGAGAGTGGCCGGATCCGCCACAAATGCCACCGCTCGATCCCACCCTCCGGGAACCGCGGACGGTGTGTCAGCGTGCGCTGCGCGCCTTCGCGGCGTTGGTGGCGAGGTACGCCCCGTACAGTCCGAGGCCGACGAAGCCGGCCTTCCGCGTCGTCGGAACGGCGATGGCCACACCGATCAGCGTCTCGGCGGTGCCGTTCACCTGAATCGCCTTCGCAGTGTCGTCGGGGAACGCTGGAGCGGTGATGCCGTGGAAGAGGGCGGGCGCCACGAAGTGGGCGACACCGGTAGCCGCCAGCCCGATTCCGCCGATTGTCACCAGTCGTTCCGACATGTCCGTCTCGCTCCCGTTCGCGGCGCCGTCGTCGACGGCGGCTCGTAGACCTGTCTACCCGAACATCGACCGCAGGTGGACGTCCCCGCTGAACTCGGCGTCGCACACCAAACTTCTCAATTCTAGTGAATGGCGTGAGTTTGACTTCACTGAGTGCAGCTACAGACAGTAGATGAGCCTGAGAACAGGTTCCGGCCCGCTGACGGGGCCGGTGAGCCGAGGGAGACTCTCTCGGTTGGAAAGGTTAGTCGTGCAGCGAAAGAGGATCGCGATCATCGGCGCGGGGCCGAGCGGAATGGCCGCCCTGCGAGCGTTCAAGTCGGCAGAACGAGGCGGCACCGACGTGCCGGACGTCGTCTGTTACGAGAAGCAGGACGACTGGGGAGGGCAGTGGAACTTCTCCTGGCGCACCGGTACCGACCGCTACGGTGAGCCCGTCCACTCGAGCATGTATCGCAACCTCTGGTCGAACGGCCCGAAGGAGGCGCTCGAGTTCGCCGAGTACACCTTCGACCAGCACTTCGGCCGCCCCATCTCCTCGTACCCTCCGCGCGAAGTGCTGTGGGACTACATCAACGGCCGCGCGGTGGAGTCCGGCGTCAAGGACGCTGTTCTCTTCGCGCACGCCGTACGTCGCGTGGAGTTCGACCAGGAGTCCGAACGATTCACCGTCACCGTCGACGACCTGCGCCGCAAGGCCACGATCACCGAGGTGTTCGACGAGGTCATCGTCGCGACCGGACACTTCTCCTTCCCGAACGTCCCCGACTTCGAGGGAATCGGCACGTTTCCCGGCGAGGTGATCCACGCGCACGAGTTCCGCGGCGCGGAGCGTTTCGCCGGACAACGGCTGCTCCTCATCGGCGGCTCCTACTCGGCCGAGGACATCGGCATCCAGTCGCACAAGATGGGCGCCCGGCAGGTCACGATGAGCTACCGCACCCAGCCGCAGGGCTTCGCGTGGCCGGACGGCGTCGACGAGGTCCCCGAGGTGGAGCGCTTCGACGGGTCGGTCGCTCATTTCGTCGACGGGACATCGCGCGAGTTCGATGCCGTGGTGCTGTGCACCGGCTACCTGCATCATTACCCGTTCCTGCCGCACGAGTCGCGCATCGACTCCCCGAACAACCTGTACCCGGACGGCCTCTACCGCGGCGTCACCTGGCAGAAGAACCCGCGCCTGCACTACCTCGGCGCGCAGGACCAGTGGTTCACGTTCAACATGTTCGACGCCCAGGCCTGGTTCGTCCGCGACCTGATCCTGGGTCGCTTCGCACTTCCCGACGCCGACGAGCGTCAGGCTCATATCGACGAGTGGAAGGCCACCTACGCCGGGGTCGAGACCGATGAAGCCGCCGTGCGCTTCCAGGCCGACTACATCCGCGACCTCATCGAGCAGACGGACTACCCGAAGTTCGACCTCGACGAGGTCGTCGACACCTTCCTCGCATGGAAGGCCGACAAGAAGGTCGACATCCTCACCTACCGGGACAAGGCGTACCCCTCCGTGATGACCGGCACCAT
>JASLJL010000518.1 GCA_030152405.1 Gordonia sp. (in: high G+C Gram-positive bacteria)
CCGACCGTGAAGGCGTGCACCACATAGTCGATCTGCTCGGTCGACAGCTCTCGTCCGTCGCGTTTGGCCGCGATGACCGCGATCGCATCCATCAGACGCCCCTGACGGCGTCGAGGTGCGACGGCCCGAACGCGTCGGGAAGGAGCTCGCCGAGAGTCCGGACACCGTCGGCTCCGTCGACGAGGAGATCGGCGCCCCCGAACTCGAGCAGGACCTGCCTGCATCGGCCGCACGGGGTGAGCGGCGCACCGTGTGCGTCCACGACGGCGACCGCCGCGAGAGGTGATCCGGCTGGGCCGATCACCCCCTCGGATACGCCCACTGAGACCAACGCCACCTCGGCACAGACGCCGAGTCCGTATGAGACATTTTCCACATTGGCCGAAGTGATCATTCGCCCGTCGACAGTGATAGCGGCCGCCCCGACGGGAAACCGGGAGTAGGGGGCGTACGCCCTGGTCATGGCCGTCGCCGCAGCCTGACGGAGAACGTCGAACTCGATCTGGGTCACAATTCCCTCTTCCTGAACCCTCGGTAATAACAGGTAAGGCATACCTAAAGTAATTACAGGAGGCTGATCACATTGTTCGGGCAATTCACGATAGGCCTCAGCTTAGGTTTAAAGTCAGGTGCGATAGGTCCCGTCGCGACGTCTCGCGCCGCCCGAGGTCCTGCCAGATTATCGACGACTTTGGAGGCGTAGTTTCCGCGATGAGCACCCCCACCGAGGTCGCACCCGCACCGGTGCGCAAACGATCTCTCTACCGAGGTGACCCAGGAATGTGGTCGTGGGTGTTGCACCGCATCACCGGCGTCTCCATCTTCTTCTTCCTGTTCGTCCACGTGTTGGACACCGCGGTCATCCGCGTCGACGCGAACGCGTACACGGAGATCATCGAGACCTACAAGACGCCGCTGATCGGTCTCATGGAGATCGGCCTCGTGTTCTGCGTGCTCTACCACGCGCTGAACGGCCTGCGGATCATCCTCGTCGACTTCTGGTCGAAGGGCCCCAAGTACCAGCGTCAGATGCTGTGGGCGATCCTCAGCGTCTTCGCGATCGTGTTCATCGCAGCTGCCGCGCGCATGCTGCAGATCCTGTTCACCCACGCGCTGTAGGACCGAGGAGAAGACACCATGACTGAAGTCAAGACACTCGGCACCGACTACGACCGTCCGGCCAGCCTGGACAACCCGCGCAGTCCGCGTGCCCGCAAGGGCGGCAACTTCGAGAAGTACGCGTGGATGTTCATGCGTTTCTCGGGCCTGGCACTGATCATCCTCACGTTCGGCCACATGTTCATCATGCTGATGGTCGACGACGGCGTGCACCGCATCGACGCGGGCTTCGTCGCCGATCGCTGGAAGGAGCCCTTCTGGCAGATCTGGGACCTGTGCATGCTGTGGCTCGCCCAGCTGCACGGCGCCAACGGCGTCCGCACCGTCATCGCCGACTACTCGCGCAAGGACAGCACCCGCTTCTGGCTGAACGCCCTGCTCGGCCTGTCGATGCTGCTCGTGCTGATCCTCGGCACCTACGCGATCCTCACCTTCGGCAACGCCGGCTAAGGAGATTTGACTACACATGCAGGAACATCGCTATGACGTCGTCATCATCGGCGCAGGTGGCGCAGGCATGCGCGCGGCCATCGAGGCCGCGCCCCGCGCACGCACCGCGGTCCTGACGAAGCTCTACCCCACTCGCAGCCACACCGGCGCGGCCCAGGGCGGCATGTGCGCCGCTCTCGCCAACGTCGAAGAGGACAACTGGGAGTGGCACACCTTCGACACGGTCAAGGGCGGCGACTACATCGTCGACCAGGACGCAGCCGAGATCATGGCCAAGGAGGCCATCGACGCGGTGCTCGACCTGGAGAAGATGGGTCTGCCCTTCAACCGCACTCCGGAGGGCCGCATCGACCAGCGTCGCTTCGGCGGTCACACCCGTGACCACGGCAAGGCTCCGGTCCGTCGCGCGTGTTACGCGGCCGACCGCACCGGCCACATGATCCTTCAGACGCTGTACCAGAACTGCGTCAAGCACGACGTCGAGTTCTTCAACGAGTTCTACGCGCTCGACATCAACATGACGACCGACGAGAACGGCGAGCCCGTCGCCAACGGCGTCGTCGCCTACGAGCTGTCGACCGGCGAGATCCACGTGTTCCACGCCAAGTCGATCGTCTTCGCGACCGGCGGCTCGGGCCGCATGTACAAGACGACCTCGAACGCGCACACCCTGACCGGTGACGGCATGGGCATCGTGTTCCGCAAGGGCCTGCCACTGGAGGACATGGAGTTCCACCAGTTCCATCCGACGGGCCTGGCCGGACTCGGCATCCTCATCTCCGAGGCGGTCCGAGGCGAGGGCGGCATCCTCCGCAACGCCGACGGCGAGCGTTTCATGGAGCGTTACGCCCCCACCATCAAGGACCTCGCGCCGCGCGACATCGTCGCCCGCTCGATGGTCCTGGAGGTCCTCGAGGGACGCGGCGCCGGTCCGAACAAGGACTACGTGTACATCGACGTCCGCCACCTCGGCGAAGACGTGCTGAACGAGAAGCTCCCCGACATCACCGAGTTCGCACGCACGTACCTCGGCGTCGACCCGGTCACCGAGCTGGTCCCCGTCTACCCGACGTGCCACTACGTCATGGGCGGCATCCCGACCAACATCAACGGCCAGGTGCTCAGCAACAACGAGCAGATCGTCCACGGCCTCTTCGCCGCAGGCGAGTGCGCCTGCGTGTCGGTCCACGGCGCCAACCGTCTCGGCACCAACTCGCTGCTCGACATCAACGTGTTCGGCCGTCGTGCGGGCATCGCCGCCGCCGACTACGCGAACTCCGCCGAGTTCACCGAGCTCGAAGAGGCTCCGACCGCGATGGTCGACGAGTGGCTGGCCGGACTGCTCTCCGAGCACGGCAACGAGCGCGTCGCCGACATCCGCACCGAGCTCCAGCAGCTCATGGACAACAACGCGTCGGTGTTCCGCACCGAGGAGACGCTGACGACCGCGCTGAACGGCGTCCGTGAGCTCAAGGAGCGGTACAACCACATCCGCGTCCACGACAAGGGCCGTCGCTTCAACACGGACCTCCTCGAGGCTGTCGAGCTGGGCTTCCTGCTCGAGATGGCCGAGGTGACCGTCGCGGGTGCACTCAACCGCAAGGAGTCGCGCGGCGGACACGCTCGCGAGGACTACCCGAAGCGCGACGATGCGAACTACATGGTCCACACCATGGCGTACAAGAAGGGCAAGGGGCTGCTCGCCGACATCGAGCTCGACTACAAGCCCGTCGTCCAGACCCGCTACGAGCCGATGGAGCGTAAGTACTGATGACTGCCACTTTGGAGAACCCGGCGACCAGCGAGCCGCCGCTGCCCCCGGTCCCCGCCGAGGCGACCATGGTCACGCTGAAGATCTACCGGTTCAACCCGGAGGATCCCGACGCGCAGGGCTTCGAGAGCTTCCGCGTCCCGGCGCTGCCGACCGACCGTCTGCTCAACCTGCTCCTCTACGTGAAGGGCTACCTGGACGGCTCGCTGACCTTCCGCCGCTCGTGCGCGCACGGCGTCTGCGGCAGTGACGCGATGCGTGTCAACGGCGTGAACCGGCTGGCCTGCAAGCTCCTCATGAAGGACCTGCTGCCGAAGGACACGTCGAAGGAGATCACCATCTCCATCGAGCCGATCAAGGGTCTCCCCGTGGAGAAGGACCTGGTCGTCGACATGGAGCCGTTCTTCGACGCGTACCGCGCCATCAAGCCGTTCCTGATCACCTCGGGCAACGAGCCGACCGCGGAGCGTCTGCAGAGCCAGGCCGACCGCGCCCGCTTCGACGACACCACCAAGTGCATCCTCTGTGCGTGCTGCACCACGAGCTGCCCGGTGTTCTGGAACGAGGGCTCGTACTTCGGTCCGGCGGCGATCGTGAACGCTCACCGCTTCATCTTCGACAGCCGCGACGAGGCCGCCGCCGAGCGTCTCGACATCCTGAACGACGTCGACGGCGTGTGGCGCTGCCGCACGACGTTCAACTGCACCGACGCATGCCCCCGGGGCATCCAGGTGACGCAGGCGATCCAGGAGGTCAAGCGCGCACTGATGTTCTCGCGCTAGATCCGCAGACCTTTCTCTGCAGCCCCTGGAAGGGCCCCGATCACTCGTGGTCGGGGCCCTTTCCGGTTTCCACCCGGCCATCGTGCGTCCCTCCCGGTCATCGAGCGACGTCGAGATGCGTCCCCGCCGAATGCGAC
>JASLJL010000002.1 GCA_030152405.1 Gordonia sp. (in: high G+C Gram-positive bacteria)
CCACTGATCCGAAGATCGTGTAGTGGAAGTGCGCGACGACGAAATACGTGTCGGAGATGTGGAAGTCCAGGGGCGGGCTGGCCAGCAACACACCGGTGAGGCCGCCGAACAGGAAGGTCACCATGAAGCCGACGACGAACAGCATCGGCGTCTCGAACGTCAGGTTGCCGCGCCACATCGTGCCGATCCAGTTGAACATCTTCACCCCCGTCGGCACGGCTATCAAGAAGGTCATGAACGCGAAGAACGGAAGGAGGACTGCGCCGGTGACATACATGTGGTGCGCCCACACCGCGATCGACAGTGCGGCGATGGACAGCGTCGCGTAGACGAACCCGGAGTATCCGAACAACGGTTTTCGAGAGAAGACCGGGACGATCTCCGACACCATGCCGAAGAACGGCAGCACGAGGACGTACACCTCGGGGTGCCCGAAGAACCAGAACATGTGCTGCCACATGATCGCCCCGCCGTTCGCAGGGTCGAAAAGATGCGCACCGAACTGCCGATCGACTTCCACCCCGATCACCGCCGCGGCGAGCAATGGGAAGATCAGCAGGATCAGAACGCTCGTGACGAGAATGTTCCACGTGAACACCGGCATCCGGAACATGGTCATCCCCGGCGCTCGCAGACAGACGATCGTCGTGATGAAGTTGACCGCCGACAGAATCGTCCCCATCCCGCCGACCGCCACCCCGATGAACCAGAGATCGGCGCCGAGTCCGGGAGAATGCGTGACGTCGCCGAGAGGCATGTACGCAGTCCACCCGAAGTCCGCCGCGCCCCCGGGCGTGAGGAGCCCGAAGGCGACGACCAGACCCCCGAACAGGAACAGCCAGAAGCCGAGTGCGTTGAGCCTGGGAAACGCCACGTCGGGCGCACCGATGTGCAACGGCACCAGGTAGTTGGCGAACCCGAACGCGAACGGCATCGCGTACAGCAGAAGCATGATGCTGCCGTGCATGGTGAACAGCTGGTTGAACTGCTCGTTCGAGACGAAGGACTGACCGGGCATCGCCAACTCGAGCCGCATCACCAGTGCCATCAGACCCCCGACGGCGAAGAACGCCCCGGAGGCCCAGAGATACATCAGGCCGATCATCTTGTGATCGGTCGTCGTCAGTACTCGAAACAGCAGAGAGCCCGGCCTGCGCCTGGCTCCCGGAGTCGGTCTCACAGCTTCAGCCGGAGCCTCCCGATCCTCGACGGTGTCTGTCACTTCGTCCCCTTGAACCCGATAGTCGAGCAGAAATCTCGCAGCTCAGACGTTACGAAGAGCAAGGATGCGCCCACAGGGCCACAACGGCCCGCAATCGGGATCGAAAGCCCTGACGGTCGAGGGACTTAGGTGATTGTGCGCGGTCAGTCGTCGGCGTGCGAGCCGACGCCGCGCAGGCCGCGCCAGGTGATGCCGAGAAGCAGATCGGTCGCGTCGTCCAGATCGACGTCCCCGTCGGACATGCGATCGGCCACCGCCTCACCCGCGCCGACGAGAGCGACGGCGGTGAGTTCGAAGTCCACGTCGCGCGCCCCCTCCACCGTGGTGCCGCGGCGGATCAGATCGGTGATCATCGCGGTGATGCCGCGGCGACTCTCGGTGACGATGTCGGCGAACGCCGCCGTCCCGATCGAGACCCGGTACAGAACCCGCCACGACTGCGCGTTCTCGTGGACGAAGCGCAGAAACTCCCGGACCAGGATCCTGGCCTGCTCGCGTTGCCGCAGAGTGGGATCGAATCCGGCGCTCATCGCCTCCATGAACTTGCCGCTCTCACGGGCGATGCATGCGGCGAACAGCTCGTCCTTGGAGCCGTAGTACAGATAGAGCATCGGCTTGGAGATCTCCGCCCGCGCGGCGATCGCATCCATCGAGCTGTCCGAGAAGCCGTGTTCGGAGAAGACGGCGATCGCCGCGTCCAACATCTGCTGCTCGCGGACCGCGCGAGGCAGCCGCTTCGTTCCGCTCGCCATACCCCTAACTTACCATTGGGTAAGTTCAGGTGCAGGTGATCACACCCTTGGCCCGGAGGATGCGGACGACGCTCTGATCGATCCGCTTCCGATTGAGCTTCTTCGACGCGACCGCCTTCTCAAGCGAATCCAGGACCGCGGACACCTTGTCAGTCGAGAGCCACAGCCCGACGTCCGACCCGGCGTTGATCGCCTTGCGGACGGCCACCTCGATCGGGAACTTGTCGCTGATCGCCTTCATCCCCGAGAGGTCGTCGGAGAAGACGACGCCGTCGAAGGGGACGCCGCCGTACCGGGTGCCCTTGCGCAGCATTCCGATCGTGGCCGGGCTGATGCTCGACGGCGTCTCCGGTCCGGTCAGACCCGGCACGATCAGGTGACCGACCATCACTCCCGCGTTCCCGGGATCCTTCAGCAGCGTCTTGTACGGGACGAGGTCGCTGGAGATCAGGTCGTCCAGGGGCGGAGTCCGAACCGTGCCGGTGTGCGAGTCGCCGGAGCCGTGACCGTGACCGGGGAAGTGCTTGTAGACGGGCATGATCCCCGCGTCCTGCAGGCCCTGCGCGTAAGCCTGCGCGTACCTCGTCACGACCTTCGGATCGTTGGAGAACGATCGATCACCGATCACGTCGTCGTCCGGTTCGTCGGAGACGTCGGCCGACGGCGCGAAGTCGACGGTGATGCCGAGTCGCTTCATCTTCTCGCCCGCGTCCTTGGCCAGGGCCCGGACCTGTGCGGGAGTCTTGGTCTTCGCCAACTCTCGAGGCGCAGGCATGTCGATGCCGATCTTCGACAGCCGGCTGACGCGTCCGCCCTCCTGATCGACGGTGACCATCAGCGGAATGTCCTGCGCGGCGGAGAGCTTCTTGACCGAGCCGTCGGTCAGCATCGACAGATCCGTCCAACTGCCGATGAACACGCCTCCGAGGTGCTCGCGCTCCACCACCTGCTTGGCGTCCGCGGCATCGGCGACGCCCACCACGAGCAGCTGCGCGAGACGTTCACGCAAGCTCAGCGACGCCATCTCCTCGGCCCCGCACGCCTTCGGCGCCGCGCTGGTGGACGCCGGCTTCGACGACGACGTCGCACTCGTGTGGGTCGAGGCGTTCGAGGCAGCCGAATCCTGCGTCGGCGCGTCGCCGCACGCCGCGACGGCGAGCAGCGACGCCGCGGTCAGAAC
>JASLJL010000016.1 GCA_030152405.1 Gordonia sp. (in: high G+C Gram-positive bacteria)
CGTCGTCATCGTGGCAAAGCTCGACCTTCTCCAATTGACAGGCAGCACCAAGGAACGCACGGCCGAGTCACTGCTGGCGGGTCTGAAAGGCCGGGGACAGCTGCGGAAGGGAGACACCGTCGTCGAGTCGACCTCGGGAAACCTCGGGACCGCACTGGCCCGACAGTGCGCGCTACTCGGCGTCCACATGATCGCCGTTGTCGACGAATTCGCGAATGAGGCTGCGCGCCAGACGATGCGTGCTTACGGTGCCCGGGTCGTCCAGGTTTCCACACCTCCCGACGGAAATCGGCTTCGCGCACGTGTCGCGAAGGTCGCCGAGTTGGTGGAGGAGATCCCCCGCGCGGTCACGACAGACCAGTACGGAAGTCCTGACAATGCCCGCGCCCACGCGGTCACCACGATGCCCGAACTGGTCTCAGAGTTGGGCACTCCGCCCGATCGGCTATACGTGGCAACCAGCACCACCGGGACCCTTCTCGGCTGTCAGCAGGCGATAGAGGAGTTCGGGTGGCCCACCACCCTGGTCGCAGTCGACGCGGCCGGGTCTGCGCTGTTCGACGGTGAGACCGCAGACCGGCGACTGCCCGGCCTCGGGTCCGGATTCGTGACGGAACTGTCGAGGCAGGCTCGGCCCGACACCGTGCACCGAGTCACTGAGATGGACATGGTGACCGGGTGCCGACTGCTCGCTCGCCGCGAGGGAGTCCTGGCCGGCGCCTCGACCGGAGCGATCGTGGCCGCAATCGGCCGTGACCTCCCGATGTTGGACGAGTCCACGACGGTGGCACTGCTCGTGCATGATGGCGGAGCACCGTATCTGCCAACGGTCTACGACGATGCATGGGTCGCCGCCAACATCGGCGAGATCGACACTCTCGATGTCTCGTTGGGCCGAACAAACCCCTTCGAGAACCCATGACGGAGGACCTCCACAGAGCTCCGTTCGGCTGGTGCGACGCCCTGCTGGTGGGAGCAGGCCCGAAAGCACTCTTCGCGGTGGCGGAGTTGGACGCGAATCTGGCGAAGTCCCCGGTACGCCGGCAGCCACTGCGCGTGGTGATGTGCGATCCCGCCCAGCCCGGCGCGGGTGCTGTCTGGAATCAAGATCAACCCGATCATCTGCGGATGAATGTCGACGCCGGCATCGTCGACGTGACGTGCCCGTCGGTGCCGGAAACCTACCGTGAGTGGGAGCAGAGAGTAATACCAGAAGCAGCGGGGGACATGTTCCCGCCGCGGGCACGGATAGGCCGGTACCTGGCCTGGGCGTACTCCCGTCTCGAAGCATCACCACGTCTCGAACTGACTCACGCCCCCCACTGGATCGAGGACGTGCGCCGGGAAGGCAGGTACTGGGCTGCCGTCTCCACACTCGGTACCGTTCTGTGCCGCAGCCCGGCCGTCTTGATGTGCACGGGCCACGCCGACTTCGGAGGCCCTGATCACCACCGAATCTCGGGAAGCGCCGGTCCCTCGGCCGGGTCGCACGTCACGATCGGCGGGGCGGCACTGACGGCCATCGACGTGACTCTGGACCTGACCGAGGGCCGGGGCGGAAAATGGCGTCGTCTGCCAGGTGGGACGCTTGAGTACGCGGCGTCGGGAGGAGAGCCCTCCAGGATCACCGTGACCTCGCGTTCCGGCGAGCTCATGCTGCCCAAACCCGCTACCGATCAGAGCTCGACCACGGAGGCCGTCAAGGACATCACAACGCACTTGACTGCACTCGGCGATCCGGACGATGCATGGTGGACGACGATCGCTGACGCGGCGGTCGCCGCCGCGGCCAGCTCCGGTATCGACCTCGACCGACGCTCGATCATGCGATTCCTGGACGCCGCGCCTCCACGGGTCCCCGCTGAACTGCACTGGCGGCGAAACCTGGCCAGGGCCGGCGGCGACGTGGACGACGATCCCGCATGGTGGTGGGGCCGCGCCTGGGCAGCCGGCTATCAGGATGTGGTGACGTCGTTGGAGCGCAGCAAACGTTCGTCGGAGAACTGGAGTCGATGGCGTCGTCGTGCCGCACGCCTGGAGCGTTGGGCATTCGGACCTCCGTCTTCGACCATCGAGAAGCTTCACGCATTGCAGGTGCACGGGCTATTGAGGCATCGCAGAGTCTCACCGCACACCCCATTTGACATAGGCGCGGTCACCGAAGGCCCCGGAATCCTCACCCATCCCCGACAGTCGCCCGACCCGACGCAGGCGAACAGTGAACTGTGGTCCTCCCTCCTTGCTCGCGGTCACGTGACCGTCCGGCCCCTGGAACGAGGAGTCCTGACCGCCTCCGACGCAGTCTGTGTGAACCACGCGGGACGCCCGACCACGGGACTGGCAGCCATCGGCAGACCGACCGAAGACCCGGTGATCGGGCACGACACACTCAATCGTGCACTGCACGCGGACGGCCGTCGCTGGGCACGAGCTCTCCACGACTGGGTCCAGGGAGCCGCCGTCGACGCGGCCACCGTTCCCTTCCACGAACACGAATGGTGTACCCGATGACCACGCTCTGTCACGGAACGCCACCGCTGACCGGCCGCACGGCGGCATGGATGGAATCCGTCCTGGAAGACCCCGATGCCTGCGCAGCCCTTCTCAAACAGCACGGATCGCCCCTCAACCTCCTCGACTTCGCCCCATTACGAGCGAACATCGATGAGCTCGTCGACGCTGGCGGAGCACACGATGTGGATGTTCGAGTCTTCGTAGCCCGCAAAGCAAACAAGACGCGCGGTCTGATCTCCGCGGCGGTCGACGCGGGTGCAGGACTCGACGTCGCCTCCTACGCTGAGCTCCGTCAGTGCCTGGACCGCGGCGTCGATCCTGACCACCTCATAGTCACCGCAGCGGTGAAAGACACCGAGCTGCTGGCATTGGCGGTCACCTCCGGCGTCACCATCAGCCTGGACAACAGCGACGAGATCGTCGACGTCACGGCACTGGCGAACACTCACCAGACGGATGCTCGGGTCGCCTTGCGACTAGCTGTAAGCCATCCTGACGTTCCGGCCTCACGGTTCGGGATGACTGCCGCTGCCTGGCGCGCAAAGGTTCGCACACTCGACGAACGCATTCGCGTCGAAGGAGTCCACTTCCACCTCAACGGGTACGCCCGACGCGACCGAGTCCACGGCATCGTCCAAGCGTGCGACCTCGTCGACGACTTGCGCGCTGCAGGGCACCGCGTCGAGTTCATCGACATGGGTGGTGGCATCCCCATGAGCTACCTCGACGACGAAACCCAGTGGCGCGCCTTCTGGACGGCCCTCGCCGCCGACGACGGCGGAGCGCTCACGTGGCATGGAGACCGTCTCGGGCTCACCGATTCCACAGCTGAGCGCCCCTCGTCCGCCGTATAC
>JASLJL010000095.1 GCA_030152405.1 Gordonia sp. (in: high G+C Gram-positive bacteria)
AGAACGTGTTCTACTTCGAAGGTGAGCAATAGTGCAGAAGCAACGAGCCCCGAAGTAGCGGTGCCCGAACCCGAGTCGGTGATCCTGTCCGCCGAGTTGAAGAACTCCTTCGACTACACGAGGTCTCTCGGCCCCGTTCTGTCGCAGTTCGCTCTCGCTCTGCGTGACGGCCGAATCGTCGGCAGCCGCGGAACCGACGGCCGCGTCAGCGTCCCCCCGACCGAGTTCGACCCGGCGACCGGCGCCGCGACGTCCGACCTCGTCGAGGTCGCCGCCGTCGGCACCGTGCAGACGTGGACGTGGCAGCCCTCTCCCAGCCTCGAGCAGCCGCTCGACCGTCCGTTCGCATGGGCGTTGATCACGCTCGACGGCGCGGACACGGCGATGCTTCACGCGGTCGACGTCGACTCGCCCGCCGACCTCAGCGCAGGAGCACGCGTCCACGCCGTGTGGCGCGACGTCCGCACCGGGCGCATCGACGACATCGCGCACTTCGCCCTCGGCGACGAGCCGTCGTCGGCCACGCCGTCCGACGGCGAGTCGATCGCCGACGCCGACGGCAATGTCGTCATCACGACCCCCATCGGCATGACCGTCAAGCACACCGCCACCGAGTCGGAGTCGTGGTACCTCGAGGGCCTCAAGGCGGGCAAGCTCATCGGCGGACGCGTCGAGACCGGCGAGGTGTACTTCCCGCCGCGCGTCGTCTCGCCTGCCGACGGCTCGCTGACCACCGAACGCGTCGAGCTTCCCGACACCGGCACCATCACGACGTTCTGCATCGTCAACGTGCCGTTCCTCGGACAGCAGATCAAGCCGCCGTACGTCGCGGCCTACGTGCTGCTCGACGGCGCCGACATCCCGTTCCTGCACCTGATCCTCGACGTCGAGGCGTCGGAGGTCCGCATGGGCATGCGCGTGAAGGCGGTGTGGCGTCCCGAGGAGGAGTGGGACCACACCCTCCGCAACGTCAGCCACTTCGCACCGAGCGGCGAGCCCGACGCCGACTTCGAGTCGTACCGAAATCACCTGTGACCCGCGAGAGGAGACGAAACACATGAGCACGAACTTCCCGCGGATCGCCGTGGTGGGATTCGCCCACAGCGCCAACGTCCCGGAGAGCACCGGCACCACCAACGGTGTCGAGATGTTGATCCCCTGCTTCGACAAGCTGTACGCCGACCTCGGCATCAGCCGCACCGACATCGACTTCTGGTGCAGCGGTTCGTCCGACTACCTGGCCGGCCGCGCGTTCTCGTTCATCTCGGCCATCGACGCGATCGGGGCCGTGCCGCCGATCAACGAGTCGCATGTCGAGATGGACGCCGCGTGGGCGCTCTACGAGGCCTGGGTCAAGATCGCCACCGGCGAAGTCGACCTCGCGCTCGCCTACGGCTTCGGCAAGTCGTCCGCAGGCGACATGGACCAGGTCCTCGCCCTGCAGACCGACCCGTACACCGTCGCACCGCTCTGGCCGGACGCCCCGTCGCTCGCCGGCCTGCAGGCGCGGGCCGGAATCGACGCCGGCACTTGGTCGGAGGCCGACATGGCAGCCGTCTCAGCACGCGCGACGGGCGCGAACATCGACGAACTGCTGACCGCCGAATACGTCCGTGAACCGCTGCGCGGCAGCGACATCGCGCCGTACGCCGACGCCGCCGCGGCCATCGTCCTCGCCAGCGAGGAGAAGGCCCGGGAACTCGTCGACAACCCGGCCTGGATCACCGGCTGGGATCACCGCATCGACACGCCCAACTTCGGCGCCCGCGACCTCACCCGGTCGCCGTCGACGAAGCTCGCAGGCGACACCGTGTTCGGCGACCGGAGCCGCGACGTCGACGTCGCCGAGATCCACGCGCCGTACACCCATCAGGAACTGATCGTCCGGCGTGAACTCGGCCTCGGTGAGAGCACCCGGATCAATCCGTCGGGCGGCGTCATGAAGGGCAACGCCCTGTTCTCGGCGGGTCTGCAGCGCATCGGCTACGCGGCGCACGCCATTCGGTCCGGTGACGCCCGCACCGCGCTGGCACACGCCACAAGCGGTCCGCTCCTGCAACAGAACATGGTCGTCACCCTGGAAGGCGGTAACAACTGATGGGCCGCAATCGCGCAGCCGTGCTCGGCACGGGGCAGACGAAGTACGTCGCCAAGCGCCACGATGTGACGATGGCCGGCCTCTGCCGCGAAGCCATCGACCGGGCGCTCGCCGACGCCCAGGTGAGCCTCGACGACATCGACGCCATCGTCATCGGCAAGGCGCCCGACCTGTTCGAGGGCTCGATGATGCCCGAACTCGCGATGGCCGAGGCCATCGGAGCCGTCGGCAAGCGGCTCATCCGCGTCCACACCGCGGGTTCGGTGGGCGCGTCGACGGCCGTCGTCGGGTCGTCGCTGATCAGCAGTGGCGTGCACCGGCGTGTGCTCGCCGTGTCGTGGGAGAAGCAGTCCGAGTCGAACGCCATGTGGGCGCTCTCGATCCCGGTGCCGTTCACGATGCCGGTCGGCGCGGGTGCGGGCGGATTCTTCGCACCGCACGTCCGCTCGTACATCCACAACTCGAAGGCGCCCGGTCACATCGGCGCGATGGTCGCCGCCAAGGATCGCCTCAACGGTTCGCTCAATCCGCTGGCACACCTGCAGCAGCCCGACATCACCGTCGAGTCGGTGCTCGCGTCGCAGATGCTCTGGGACCCGATCCGCTTCGACGAGACGTGCCCGTCGTCCGACGGCGCGTGTGCCGTGGTGATCGGCGACGAGGCCGCCGCCGACGACGCCGTCGCCGAAGGTCGCCCCGTCGCGTGGATCCATGCGACGTCGATGCGCACCGAACCGCTGTCGTACGCGCATCGGAACGTCGTCAGTCCGCAGGCCGGACGCGACGCGTCCGCGGCACTCTGGAAGGCCGCGGGGATCACCAATCCGCTCGAGGAGATCGACACGGCCGAGATCTACGTGCCGTTCTCGTGGTTCGAACCGATGTGGCTGGAGAATCTCGGCTTCATGCCGGAGTACGAGGGCTGGAAGCTCACCGAGGCCGGCGACACCGCCATCGGCGGAAAACTGCCGGTCAACGCGTCCGGCGGCGTGCTCTCGTCCAACCCGATCGGCGCATCCGGCATGATCCGCTGCGCCGAGGCCGCCATCCAGGTGATGGGCAAGGGCGGAGCGCACCAGGTCGACGGCGCCCGCAAGGCCTTCGGTCACGCCTACGGCGGCGGCTCGCAGTACTTCTCCATGTGGGTGGTCGGGGCGGACAAGCCCGGACACTGATTCACCCCTCGACTCCGCTCGGGTAGCGGGAGGGACATGACGCGCGGCGTCGGAGTTCAGG
>JASLJL010000375.1 GCA_030152405.1 Gordonia sp. (in: high G+C Gram-positive bacteria)
CGACGAGATGCCCCGGACCACCGAGCGGTCGAGCGGCATCCCCGACAACATCAAAGATCACATGCGCAGGCTGGGCGTCGACGGGGTGATCGCGATCGGCGGGGACGGGACGATGGCGGCCGCGAATCGACTGTTCGAGGACGGCGTCCCCGTCGTCGGCGTGCCCAAGACCATCGACAACGACCTCGAGGCGACGGACTACACGTTCGGTTTCAACACGGCCGTCGAGATCGCCACGGAGGCGGTCGATCGCCTGCGCACCACCGGTAACTCGCATAAGCGCTGCATGGTCCTCGAGGTGATGGGCCGGCACGCCGGGTGGATCGCCATGTACGCGGGCACCGCGGGCGGCGCGCACGCCATCCTGATCCCGGAGCAGCCGGAGAATCTCGATCAGATCTGTGAGTGGGTGCAGAGCGTCCGCCTCCGCGGACGGTCGCCGATGGTCGTCGTCGCCGAGGGATTCACGCTGCCCGACATGGACGAGGCTCACTCGCACAAGGGGATGGACGGATTCAACCGGCCGCGACTGGGCGGCATCGGCGAGATCCTCGCCCCGCTCATCGAGGAGAAGACGGGCATCGAGACCCGCGCGACGGTGCTCGGTCACATTCAGCGAGGCGGTGTCCCGTCGGCGTGGGACCGCGTGCTCGGCACCAGGTTCGGTCAGGCGGTCAGCGACATGGTCGCCGACGGAGCGTGGGGCCAGATGGTCGCGCTCCGCGGCATGGACATCGAACGCGTGCCGTTCGCCGAGGCGGTGGGCCACACCAAGAACGTGCCCCTCGACCAGTACCGAGGAGCGCGCGCGATCTTCGGCTGAGGTTATTGACCTGTAGTTCAAGAATGGGTTAGTGTCGCTCCATGGGCAGGCCGAGGGAGTTCGACGAGCAGGTGGTCGTCGATCGTGCGATGGACGCGTTCTGGACGCACGGATACGCCGGAACATCACCTGCCCTGCTGGTCGAGGCGACGGGTGTCGCCAAGGGGAGTCTGTACAACGCGTTCACCAACAAGCGACGGCTCTTCGGGATGTGTCTCGACGCTTATCACCGGGAGATCTCGGGCATGGCGAAGGAGCTTCTCGAGCGGCCGGGCACTGCGCGTGAGTCCATCGAGGGCGCGTTTCGCGCCGTCGTCGACGACGACCTCGCTCGGCCGCGGCGACGCGGCTGCCTGATTGGGAACACCGCGGTCGAACTGGCCGGGGAGGACTCGGCGATCGCCGAATCGATCCGCCGAATGCAGGGCGAGTCGATGGAATGGATCGCCGAGCGGATCAGGCGCGGGCAACGCGACGGCGATGTGGCGGGCGATCGAGACCCGGAAGCCCTTGCGGAGTATCTGGCCACCACGCTCGCCGGCCTGCGGGTCATGGCGATGACGCACGACGCGTCGAGGTTGCACAGGGTGATCGTCACCGCCCTCACTGTTCTGTAGTTCGGGCACACAGTCCGGGACGCTTCGGCGTGCCTTCATTTTAGACCTAAAGGTCAAGAAAGGATGTCAGATGGATCTGCACTTGGAGGGAAAAGTCGCTGTGGTGACCGGGGCGAGCCGCGGAATCGGGCTCGCCACGGCCAGGGCGCTCGCCGCGGAGGGCGTCCGCGTGTTCGGTACGGCGCGACACCTCACGGACGAGCTGCTGGACGTCGCCCCGGACAGCATCGCGGCTGACGCGCGTGACCCGGAAGGACTCGAAGGAGTCGTCGCCGAGGCGGTGGCCGCGACCGGGGCGATCGACATCCTGGTGAACAACGTGGGTGCGGGCGACGTGGACGCGCTCCGGCTCGGAGGATTCCTCGACACCGACGACGCTCAATGGCAGTCGTTGATCGACTTGAACCTGATGAGCGCGGTGCGAGCCTCACGCGCCGCGCTGCCCAGTCTGATCGAGCGTCGCGGCGCGATCGTCAACGTGTCGTCCATCAACAGTCGCGTGCCCGCCACGGGTCCGGTCGGTTACAGCGAGGCCAAGGCGGCCCTCACGGCGTTCGGGAAGCGGCTCAGCGAGGAGTTCGGCCCCGCGGGCGTCCGAGTGAACACCGTGTCGCCGGGACCGGTGGGAACGGGACTGTGGCGTGACCCGGACAGCTTCGGTGCGCGGGTGGCCGAGAGTTCCGGTGCGTCCCACGAGGACTTCCTCGAGATGATGCCGACAGCGTTCGGGCTCGCCACCGGGCGGATCGCGGAGCCCGAGGAGGTCGCGGCGCTCATCGTCTTCCTGTCCTCGTCGGTGGCGGCGAGCGTCACCGGCACGGACGTGCTGATCGACGCCGGTGCGGTCAAGACCTCGTGATGCTCAGTCCTGCGGGATGATCAGCCACAGCAGGAGGTAGAGCAGCACCTGCGGACCCGGAAGGATGATCGACGCGACGAACGCGATGCGCACCCACGTCGAGTCGACGCCGAAGTACTCGGCGATGCCGCCTGCGACGCCGCCCATCCACTTGTCGGTGCGTGAACGACGCAGCCGCTTGGGGGCGGCCGGCGCCGCAGGTCCGGGATCGAAGGGCGGGGTCTGGTCGGTCATGGCGAGTCCTCTCGTCGGTGGCTCCGGTCGGGGCGGGGCGCCTCGATCCATGCCTCCACGCTAGGGACGCGGCGGAATACGGGCATCGGGACAATCCCCGAGATCGACCCCCAGATACGATGGACCGCATGAGTGCGGCTACCGATGAACTGATGGACTACGACGACGTCATCGCGTCATTCGACCCGGTCATGGGCATGGAGGTCCACGTCGAACTGGGCACGGCGACCAAGATGTTCTGCGGCTGCCCCACCACGTTCGGCGGCGACCCGAACGCCCAGGTGTGCCCGTCGTGCCTCGCGCTGCCCGGTGCGCTGCCGGTCGCGAATGCGAAGGCCATCGAGTCGGCCGTCAAGATCGGTCTCGCACTGAACTGCTCGATCCGCGAGTCGAGCGTCTTCGCGCGGAAGAACTACTTCTACCCCGACCAGCCGAAGAACTACCAGATCAGTCAGTACGACGAGCCGATCGCCTACGACGGTCACCTCGATGTGAACCTGGCGGACGGGGCCGTGTGGCGCGTCGAGATCGAGCGCGCCCACATGGAGGAGGACACCGGCAAGTCGCTGCACATCGGCGGCAGCACCGGTCGTATCCACGGCGCCAGCCATTCGCTGCTCGACTACAACCGGGCCGGTGTCCCGCTGGTGGAGATCGTCACCCGCCCGATCGAGGGCGCGGGGGAGCGTGCGCCGGAGGTGGCGCGTGCTTACGTGACCGCGCTGCGCGATCTCCTGGCCTCGCTCGACGTCTCCGACGTCCGGATGGACCAGGGCTCGATGCGGTGCGACGTGAACCTGTCGCTGATGGCCAAGGACGCCACCGAGTTCGGCACTCGCACCGAGACGAAGAACGTCAACTCGCTCAAGAGCGTCGAGACCGCCGTACGTTTCGAGATGCAGCGCCAAGCCGTGGTGATCTCGACCGGCGGCGAGGTGATCCAGGAGACGCGGCACTTCCACGAGGCCGACGGCACCACCTCGGCGGGACGCCGCAAGGAGACCGCCGAGGACTACCGCTACTTCCCGGAGCCCGACCTGCCGCCGGTGATC
>JASLJL010000130.1 GCA_030152405.1 Gordonia sp. (in: high G+C Gram-positive bacteria)
AACGCAATCCCGGACCGGCCGCGTAGCAGCCGACCCAGACAGCCTTAGTCCGCGGTCGCGACCAGCGGTTCCAGCGTGAGCTTCGGGTGTTCCTTCTCGATGTACTGCAGCCGCCACTTGTCGCTGAAGAGGGCGAGGATCGCGCCGTCGCTGCGAGTGAACCCCTCGACGCCGCGCTGGCGATCGAGTTCGGGAGCGCTCGCCTCATCCGTGCGGCGTGCCAGCGAGTACCCGAGCGGCTCGATGACGGTGTCGACGTTGAACTCGGCCTTCATGCGGGCCGTGACCACCTCGAACTGCATCGGTCCGACGGCGGCGAGGACCGGGGAGGCGTCGCCGCGCAGATCGTTGCGCAGCACCTGGACGACGCCCTCGGCGTCGAGTTGGTCGATGGCCTTGCGGAACTGCTTGTACTTGTCGGCGGTGGTCACGCGCAGCGACGAGAAGTGCTCCGGCGCGAACGACGGGATCGGCGGGTACTGCACCTTCGGGTCGAGGTACAGGGTGTCGCCGGGAGCGAGGGCCATCGCGTTGACGAGGCCGACGACGTCGCCCGGGTAGGCGGTGTCGACAGTCGCGCGGTCCCGCCCGAACACAGCCTGCGCGTACTTGGTGGCGAACGGCTTGCCCGTCTGCGCGTGATTGACCACCATTCCGCGCTCGAACTCGCCGGAGACGATGCGCATGTACGCGAGACGGTCGCGGTGCGAGCTGTCCATGCCGGCCTGCACCTTGAACACGACAGCGCTGAACGGGTCGGTCACCTCTCGTGTGACGCCGTCGATCGACTCCCGGCCGCGCGGCGCGGGGGCGAACTCGACGAGTGCCTCCAGGAGCTGCCGCACGCCGAAGTTCAGCATGGCCGAGGTGAAGATCATCGGCGACGTCTGGCCCGCGAGGAACATCTCCTGGTCGTGATCCTGACCGAGTTCGGACAGGAGTTCGCTTTCCTCGGCCGCCGCGGTCCACGCGTCGCCCTCCGCGGCGAGCGCGGAGTCGGCGTCGAGCAGCTCCTCGGGAGCGATCTTCGCGCCGCCCGCGGTCCGCGTGAACTTCACGTACTCACCGGTGCGACGGTCCATCAAGCCGCGGAAGTCGCCCGCGATGCCGACCGGAACGAACAGCGGCGTCGGGATGAGGCCGATGCGTTCACTGATCTCATCGATCAGCTCGAGAGGCGTCTGGCCGGGGCGGTCCCATTTGTTGACCACGGTGATCACCGGGATGCCGCGGTGGCGACACACCTGGAACAGCTTCAGCGTCTGCGGCTCGAGTCCCTTCGCGGCGTCGATGAGCATCACGGCGGCGTCCACCGCGGTCAGCACACGGTAGGTGTCCTCGGAGAAGTCGGAGTGGCCCGGCGTGTCGACGAGGTTGATGACGTGCGGGAAGTCCTTGTCGTCGCCGGTCGCCTCACACGCGTACTTGAACTGGAGAGCCGTCGAGCTGACCGAGATGCCGCGCGCCTTCTCCATCTCCATCCAGTCGGAGACGGTGGAGCGCCGACCGCCCTTGCCGTGGACCGCGCCGGCCTCGCTGATCATTCGGGCGTGCAGCGCCAACGCCTCAGTCATCGTCGACTTGCCCGCGTCGGGGTGGGAGATGATGGCGAACGTACGGCGGCGCTTGACTTCGCGCCCGATGACCTCGGTACTCACCCGTCCACGCTATCGGTCCGCAGGCAGTGGCGGCAAAAGGGCGCCGACGGGGATCGGACCGACGCGACCTACTCGAACGGGATCGGCGGCATGGTGACGACCTGAGCGGCGTAGCTCAGGCCCGCGCCGTAGCCGAGGAGCAGGGCTGTGTCGCCGGGCTTGGCCTGACCGGTCGACAGCATCTGCTCCATGGCGAGCGGGATGGACGCCGCCGAGGTGTTGCCCGTGGTCTCGATGTCGTTCGCGACCTGGGTGGTCTCCGGGAACTTCAGGCTGCGCGCGAGGAGATCGTTGATCCGGGAGTTGGCCTGGTGAGGGACGAACACGTCGATCTCGGAGGCGTCGACCTTCGCGACGTCGAGCGCGCGCTGCGCCGCTTTGCCCATCTCGAAGGCCGCCCACCGGAACACCGCGGTGCCCTCGAGGCGCAGATACGGCCGCGCGGCGTGATCGCTCTGATCCATGTACGAGATCCAGTCGATGTCCTGCCGGATCGCGTCGTACTGCGTGCCGTCGCTGCCCCACACCACCGGGCCGAGGCCCTGCTTCTCGGTCGGCCCGACGACGACGGCGCCCGCACCGTCGCCGAAGATGAAGCAGTTGGTGCGGTCGGTCATGTCCATCGTCACCGACAGCTGCTCGGCGCCGATCACGAGGACGTTCGTCGCGCTCCCGCCGCGCACCATGTCGGCGGCGAGGGACATCGCGTACCCGAAGCCCGCGCAGCCGACGGTCACGTCGAACGCGGGGACCCCGTTGGCGCCGAGCTCGGTGGCGATCTTGACCGCACCCGCGGGTGTCAGCAGGAGGTGAGTGTTGGTCGCGAGGACGACGGCGTCGATGTCGGACGCCGACAGGAGCGCGTTCGCGATCGCGGTGCGGCCGGCGTTGACGCCCATCTCGACGACGGTCTCGTCGCGGCGCGCGAATCGGCGGGTCTTGATGCCCGTGCGGGTGTAGATCCACTCGTCGCTCGAGTCGATGTTCTCGCAGATCTCGTCGTTGGTCACGACACGTTCCGGGCGGTAGGCGCCGATCCCGAGCATGCCGATGTTCTTGACGCCGACGGCTTCATGCAGTTCGACCATGTGGACGACTCCTTCGATCAGGTCCCCGACCTGTGGACAGCTGTCTACCCACGGTCTCATGTGACCCGGGTTACCGGGAAGTACCAATTCCTCTTCGCGGAGTCGTTCGAATTGTCACACCCCCGGTGTAAACCAGACGTACTGAACACTCTCCGGCTGGAAAGAATGAAGGGCGCTCACATGATCCACGCCAGAGGTCTGGTCCAGACCTTCACCACGGGCAGAGGGAAACAGGCGAAGGAGGTCCGTGCGGTCGACGGTGTGGATCTGGACATCGCCGAAGGGGAGGTGGTCGGCTTCCTCGGACCGAACGGCGCGGGCAAGACCACCACACTCCGGATGCTGACGACGCTGCTGCGGCCGACGGCCGGAACGGCCACGGTGAACGGGTTCGACGTGCTGACCCAATCGGTCGACGTGCGCCGCAGCATCGGATACGTGTCGCAGGCCGGCGCGACGTTCTCGCAGGCGCTCGCCGGCGACGAAGTGAGCGATCACGGGCAGCTGTACGGCATGAGTCGCCGTGACGCCGTCGCCCGCGGCAAGCAGTTGTTCTACGAACTCCAACTCGACGGGTTGTGGGACCGGATGCCGAAGAACATGTCCGGCGGGCAGAAACGACGCCTGGACATCGTGATGGGCCTGATCCACGATCCGTCGTTGGTGTTCCTCGACGAGCCGACCACCGGTCTCGATCCGCAGGCGCGCGCGAACCTGTGGGAGCACATCGCGAAACTGCGGAGCCGCCGCGGGGCGACGGTCTTCCTCACCACGCACTATCTGGACGAGGCGGACGCGCTGTCGGACCGCATCATCATCATCGACAACGGCCGGATCGTCGCCGCGGACACTCCGGAGAATCTCAAATCGCAGGTCTCCGGCGATCTCGTCCGTCTCGAGTTCGACGACCCGGCACATGTCGGGGGCGTGGCGCAGATGCTCGACGGCGTCGGCACGGACATCGCAGTCGACGGCGGCGCGGTGAGCGCTCGCGTCCGCGGCGCGGCTCGGATCGTGCCCGGCTTGTTACGGGACCTCGAATCCCGCGGTGTCACGCTCGACTCCCTGGAGATCGTCAAACCCACTCTCGACGACGTGTTCCTCACCCTCACCGGCCGGTCGCTGCGCGATGAGACGGCCGCACCCGACGACGCCCAGACCGCACAGGAGGCCGTGTGATGCGCTTCTTCACCGAATCGTTCATCGTGTTCCGACGTCAGCTCCGCATGAACTTGCGCAACCCGGCGTGGGTGCTGATCGGGATCATGCAGCCGGTGATGTATCTGCTGCTGTTCGGTCCGCTGCTCAAACCGCTTGTGAGCCAGTTCCCCGGGGCCGGCGACAACGCGTACACGTTCTTCGTCCCCGGGCTGCTCGTCCAGCTGGGCATCTTCGGGGCGATGTTCGCGGGCTTCAGCCTGATCGGCGAATGGCGCGAAGGCGTGATCGAGGCGGAGCGAGTGACCCCCGCGAGCCGGACGGCGCTGTTGTTCGGACGAATCCTGCGCGACCTTCTGCAGTTGCCGGTGCAGGCCCTGATCCTGATCGGACTCGGCTACGCGATGGGGATGCGCGGACCGATCGGCGGTGTCGTCGTCGGTTTGATCATCACCCTGCTCGTCGGCGGGGCGTGCGCGGCGGCGTCGAACGCGCTCGCGCTCACCACCAAGAGTGAAGACGTGATGGCACCCGTCATCAACATGGTGATGATGCCGATCCTGCTGCTGTCCGGCATCCTGCTGCCGATGACGATCGGGCCGGACTGGCTCAAGCGAGTGAGCGACTTCATCCCGTTCCGCTGGATCACCGACGCCGTGCGCAGTTCGTTCCTCGGCGACGTGATGACGACGCAGGTGCTCTGGGGC
>JASLJL010000142.1 GCA_030152405.1 Gordonia sp. (in: high G+C Gram-positive bacteria)
GCCCCCGTCAGGTAGTTCGTGAGGGCGTCGACCCACACGTACATGACGTGGCCGTCGGCGCCGGGCACCTTCACACCCCAGTCGAACGTGGTCCGCGAGATCGACAGGTCGTTGAGGCCGCCCTCCACGAACTTGGTGACCTCGTTGCGACGCGAGTCCGGTCCCATGAAGTCCGGATTCGCGCGGTAGAAGTCGAGCAACGGCTCGGTGTACTTCGACAGGCGGAAGAAGTACGTCTGCTCCTCGGTCCACGTCAGGACGTGTCCGTTCTCCGTCGCGATCCGCTCGCCTGCGTCATTGACGCTGGTCTCGTCCTCGCTGAAGAACGCCTCGTCGCGGACGTCGTACCAGCCGGCATACGAGTCGAGATAGATGTCGCCCGCGGCCTCCATCCGGGTCCAGATCTCCTCCGACGCGCGGTGATGGTCGGCGTCGGTGGTGCGGATGAAGCGACTCAGATCGGTGCCGAGTTCGGCGTGCAGCGACTCGAAACGGTCGGAGTTGGTCTTGGCGAGCTCGGCCGTCGACACGCCTTCGCGTTCGGCCGTCTGCTGCATCTTCTGGCCGTGCTCGTCAGTGCCCGACTGGAACCGGACGTCGAAGCCGTCCAGTGCCTTGAAACGGGCGAGGGCGTCCGCCGAGATGAACTCGTAGGCGTGCCCGATGTGCGGAGCGCCGTTCGGGTACGCGATGGCGGTGGTGATGTAGAACGGCGTCGACGCACCGTGGGACTCGCTCGGCATAATGACCACAATTGTACTGGTCAGCCGATGCGCGGAATTCGCCACATGGCCGGAAAGTCACGCGGTGGCGTAGTTCGTACACGCCCCCGGCGTGACTTTCCTGGCACTCGGCTGGTTCAGAGGATCTACAGGGAGCGGCGGTAGGGCTCGCAGCCGGGTGGGGCCGTCGGCGGCTGCTGCGGGCTGGGGGCCGCGATGGGCATCCGGACGGGGACGTCGCCGAGCACGAACTTCTCACCGTGGTGAGCGAGTTCGATGGTCGGGCCCGACAGCAGTCGGTAGGTCGCCGACTCGGCGTCGACGGCCACCACGATCCGCGACTCCCGCACGACCATGCGGAAGCTCATGTAGGTGAGCTGACGGGGGAGCTGCGGAGCGAAGGTGATCGCACCGCCGAAGTCGCGCATGCCTCCGAAGCCCGCGACGCAGTCGGTCCACGCACCCGCGAGCGCCGCGATGTGAAGGCCCGACGACACGTTGCTGTGCAGGTCGTGCAGGTCGGTGAACACCGACTCGCTCATCAGGTCGTACGCGAGATCGAGATAGCCGACCTCGGCTGCGGTCACCGCTTCACAGCATGCGGACAGCGACGAGTCGCGCACGGTGATCGGGTAGTAGTAGTCGAAGTTCTTGAGCTTCTGCTCCGGCGTGAACCGGTCGCCGAACAGGTACATCGCGAACACGAGGTCGGCCTGTTTGACGACCTGCTTCCGGTACAGGTCGTAGTACGGGTAGTTCAACAGCAGCGGGTAACGACCGCGGGACCGCTCGAAGTCCCACGGCGCGAGGAGCGTGAACGCCTCCGACTGCTGGTGGACGCCGAGGGCCGCGTCGTACGGCATCGTCATGTCGTCCGCGCACGACGTCCACAACGCGGTCTCCGCTGAGGTGACGCCGAGATCGCGTGCGACTGTCGGATGGCGCCCGACCGAGGTGACCGCGTCGCGCAACGCCTGCTGGGCGGCGAGGTTGGTGAACATGTTGTTGTTGACGATCGCCGTGTACTCGTCCGGACCAGTGATGCCGTCGATGCGGAACCTGCCGTTGGCGTCGTGGTGGCCGAGGCCGGCGAAGAACCGGGCGATCTCCACGAGCAGTTCGACGCCGCATTCGATCTCGAACGCCTCGTCGCCGGTGGCCCGGATGTACTTGCCGGTCGCGTTCGCGATGTCGGCCGACACGTGAACCCCCGCGGTGCCCGCGGGCCAGTAGCCCGAACACTCGTCGCCGTTGATCGAGCGCCACGGGAACATGGCGCCCGACTCGCCGAGCTCGGCGGCGCGGGCCTTCGCCTTGTCCATCGTCCCGTGCCGCCAGCGCAGTTCCTCGCCCGCCGCGGCCGGGACCGTGTAGGTCAGCATCGGCATGATGAACGTCTCGGTGTCCCAGAACGTGTGCCCGTCGTAGCCGGGGCCGGTGAGGCCCTTCGCCGGGATCGCGCGCGACTGCCCGCGGGCGCCCGCCTGCAGGACGTGGAATAGGGAGAACCGGACGGCTTGCTGCATCTCGGCGTCACCGTCGAGCTCGATGTCGGCGTCGCGCCAGAAGTCCGCGAGGTAGGCGGCCTGTTCGGCTTTCAACGCCTCCCACCCGGTCTCGCGGGCCATGGCGATCGCGGCGTCGACCTGCGCGCGGAGTGCCGGAACACTGCGGCGAGCAGACCAGCCGTAGCCGAGGAACTTGGTGAGCACGATCTTGGTGCCCTGCGGGACTGTCGCGGCGACGGTGAGCCGTGCGAGGTCGCCGTCGGCGCGGATCGAGGTGTCGCCGGTGCCGGGGAGCTCCAGCTCGTGGTCCATCGCCGCCGCGACGGTCAGGGCCGACTGCCGGGTGTGATGCACGAGTACAGCCGAGTAGTCCTCGCAGTCGGCGAGGTCGGCGACCAGCGGTGCCTCGAGCGCGGCGGCCAGGCGTGGATCGTCGGCCGCGGACTTCCCGCCGGGGCCGCCCATCGGCTCGTTCGCGAGCAGATCGGACTGGAGCACCAGCTTCATGTCCTCACCGACCGGCTCCACTTCGTAGCGGATGGCCGCGACGGTCCGCTTGGTGAACGACACGAGCCGTTCGGACGTGATCCGCACGGTGCGTCCGGTGGGTGAGGTCCACAGGGTTTCGCGGCGAAGCGTGCCGGTCCGGAAATCCAGGACCCGCTCGTGTTCGACGGTGCTGCCGTACCGCAGGTCCATCGGCTCGTCCTCCACGAGCAGACGGATCACCTTGCCGTCGGTCACGTTGACGACCGTCTGTCCGGACTCGGGGTAGCCGTAGCCGCTCTCCGCGTACGGGAGGTCGCGCAGCTCGTAGAAGCCGTTCAGGTAGGTGCCCGGAAGGTCGACGGGTTCGCCCTCTTCGAAGGTGCCGCGCAGGCCGATGTGCCCGTTCGACAGCGCGAACAGCGCCTCGGTGCGACCGATCGTGTCGATGTCGAAACCGCGCCACCGCAGTTCCCACGGATGGACGTCGAATCCGTGGTCTGGGCGAGTGCCGTGGGTGGGGACGTGCAGCGTGTCCGGGTGACTGGAGGTGTCGCCGTGTGTCGTGTGCGCGAGTCCGGTTGCGTGAGTCTCGATCACGGGAGTCCTTTCAGTTCGCGAGGAGATCGTCGAGGTCGGTGACCACGATGGAGGCGCCTGCGGCCCGCATGGATTCGGCTTGGGCGGAGGAGGCCGACCCGTCGCCGACTCGGTCGATTCCCACGACGTAGCCGAAACGCCCGGCGTGACCTGCGGCGACGCCGGAGATCGCATCTTCGAACACGGCGGCCTGGGCGGGCTCGACGCCCATCAGCTCGGCGCCGCGCAGGTACGAGTCGGGAGCGGGTTTGCCGTTCAGTCCCTCGTCGACGATGGTGTTGCCGTCCACGCGATGCTCCACGTAGTCGGTCAGGCCGGCGG
>JASLJL010000145.1 GCA_030152405.1 Gordonia sp. (in: high G+C Gram-positive bacteria)
CGAGGATCTCGTCGACGCCGACGCCGGGCAGAGAGTCGTAGAAGTCTGCGGCGGCCCGGCTCGACACGCCCGCGTGGAGGTCGGCGACGGTGAGCGTCATACGGCCGTCTCCAGGTGCTTCACCGGGCATCCGCCGGCGAAGGTGCCGAGCTGTTCGATGCGGTAGCCGGCCGGATACGAGCGCTGACGACGACTGTCGGCGAAGCCCGCGGGCGTCCGACGGGGAGGGAGCAGTCGAACGAACCGCGCACGCGCCCGCATCGCCCGCCGACTGAGCGCGACGACCGCCGCCGGCGGCTTCTTGTACCCGAACGCCTCGAGCAACGGGTCGTCCATCAGCGACTGGGAGAACACCCGGACGGCACGGCGCGATCCCTTCGGATAGAACGTGGTCAGCAGGTCGAGTGTCAGGTCGGCGACGGCCCGGCCGCCGACGTCGAACGCGAAGTGCTCCGCCTCGTAGTCGTCGAGGAGGGTCGCGAACTCGTCGTAGGTCTGCGGGATGTCTTTGATGTTCATGTGGCGACCGAGCTCGCGGTAGTAGTTGGTCGCCGCCACCACCTCGTCGTAGGTGAGCTTCCGCCACCCGTAGTCGTCGATCCAGCGTTTGGGGACGACGACGAAGGTCGCGAGGACGTACAGCATGTCGTCGTTGGAGATGTCGTAGCGGTGATGCATCTGATTGATGCGGCGCAGCGCGGCCTTGCCGTCGGGCGACGCGAAACCGCAGACCAGCGGGGCCTCGAGAAGCAGTGCCGTGTCGTCGTAGCGCTTCTGCGTGTCGTCGAATCCCTTGGATTCGGCCAGGAGCGCCCCGACGCTGGGGACCGCGTAGGTGCGGAACAGCGCGAAGCTGAGCGCCTGGTTGAAGTCCCAGGGGAAGTCGAGCATCGACAGGTTGCGGTAGATCTCCGCGTAATCGCGGTGCGGATCCAGCCCGGCGTTGCGATCAGGATTGAACATGTGACGGTCCTCTCATCGTCCGGCCATCAGCATAAGTTGTCTTACGCTGCGATCGCAAGGGGTCGCCGACACCGGGCGTGACAGAATCCCAGACATGGAGACGTCCGTGGAACCCGACAAGCTGCGCACCCGATTCCTGGACGCAGGCATGACGGTCCTCGCCCGCGACGGGTACTCGGCGTTCAAGCAGGCCGCGGTGTGCGCGGAGGCGGGCGTCACGACCGGCGCGTTCTATCACTCGTTCCGCAATTGGAAGGCCTTCGAGTCCGAGCTCATCGCCCACTGGCGACTCGAGGCCACCGATCGTCTCGTCGAGTCGGCACGACGGGTCGCCGATCCGCACGAACGGATTCAGGCACTCATCGCGATAGCGCTCAACCTGCCGCACGACACCGAGCGGGCGATCCGCACCTGGGCCGCGAACGATCCCGAGGTGCACGCCGCGCTCGCCGCCGTCGAGTCGGCGCGACGCGACGCCATCGCCGAGATGGGACACGAACTGTTCGGGCCGGAGATGGCAGAGCGCCTCGCGTCGACGTCGATGCTGCTGCTGACCGGGTACGAGAACTCGACCCAACCGTCGATCGACGACTTCAAGTGGGCGATGGACACGTTCACCGCCGCCGCGTTGACGATGGCCGAGACCGCTCAGACGTCCGAGTAGTCGGCCACCTGCCCGCGCTTGGGCGCGCGGTACATCGTCCACGCCATTCGCGGAATGAGTCGCCCCGGAAGTCGTGCGGGCCAACTGTTCGGCCGCAGCAGCGCCTCGGTGCCGCCGTCCACCGTGACGACCGATCCGACCATGAAGTCGGCGGCGGGCGAGAGCATGGTCATCACCCACTGCGCGAGTTGGTCAGGTGTGCCGTACTCGCGAACGGGGACCGGGAACGACCGCACCTGACTGCCCGTAGGACTCGACAGCTGGCCCGCCAGCAGCGGTGTCATCACCGGCCCGGGCGCGATCACGTTCACGCGGATTCCCGACCCCGCCCAGTCCGCGCCCACCGCAGTCCTGCGCACCCAGCGCGCGACCGCGATCTTCGACGCCGCATACGCCGCGGGCGCGGCCAGCGGACCGCGTCGGGAGAGGATGCGCGCCGCCTTACCTGTATCGCCCGCGAGCAGAGCGCGGATCGCCGTCCGCGGAACCAGCGGCGTGGAGGTCGTGGAGTTCGACCCGAAGACGACGACCTTGGCATTACCCGCCGCGGCCAGTCGCGGTCGTAGCGCGACCAGCAGATCCGTGACGCCGAGGACGTTCACCTCGACGAGCATCCGCTCACGCCCACGGCGCGGTCCCATCCCCGCGGCGAACACCGCACCGTCGATCGGCCCGTCGGAGAAGGCGAGGACGTCCCGCACCGCCGCCGCCCTTCCCTCCTCCGTCGACAGATCGGCAGTCACCTCGGTGCCGGCCAGATCGACGCCGATCACGTCGTGTCCGTCGTCCCGCAGTCGCTGCGCGACCGCCGCACCCATGCCCGACGCCGAGCCTGTCACCACATACACACCCATACCGCTACTAGAACACGTTTCAGTTATGGGTGGAAGATCGGATGCCGTAGATCCGCTTCGCGTTCTCAGCGAACAGGTGCGCCAACGCGTGGTCGCCACA
>JASLJL010000151.1 GCA_030152405.1 Gordonia sp. (in: high G+C Gram-positive bacteria)
ACGGTCACGGAGTACAGAGAAGGGCTGATCGCGGCGACCGGGAAGTCGGCGCCCGCGAGACGTTCGAACACCTTCTGGACCAACGCGAGCGCAGGCTGTGTCGTGACGATTCCGTCGAGGACTCCACCGCGGGCCCGCTCAGCCGCCTTGGCAGCCTCCCACTCGTTGATCTGCCGTTCGAGATCGGCGTGCTCGCCGTCGAGGACTCCCGGTGTCCGGTACGACACCTTGTCGACGAAGCTCTGCGCCACGTCGTCGATGTCGAAGGCGTCGACGGCGGCGTCCTCCGCGATGCGCGCGTGGAACAGGACCTGGAGGAGCAGGTCGCCGAGTTCGGAACGCAGTTCGTCTCGCGTACCCGACTCGATGGCGTCGAGAAGTTCGTAGCACTCCTCGAGGAGATACCGACGAAGCGAGTCGTGCGTCTGCCGCTGCTCCCACGGTCCGGTGCGGCGCAGGCGGTCCATCAGGTCGACGGCGCGCAGCAGCGGCGCACCGCGCACCACATCGCCTTGAATGACGCGCTCCCCGGCCGCGAGTCGCGCGCGCACCGCGGGATGCGTGGGGTCGGAGGTGACGACGGTGTCGAGCTTGCGCGAGTCGTCTCCGATCAGCACGTAATCGGCCAACTGCCACAACAGGTTCGGGTGAACGTCCTCGGTCACCGCGACCGTCGTCGACAACAGCGACACTGCCCCCGCGGGCACCAGATCGGGGCGCGACGGATCAAGCAGAACGACGGCCATCAGCAATCCTCCACAGAGACGTACTTGTTCCGTTCGACCCTATCCCGTCAATGCCGCCGGTCAGCGCTTCGGACGCTGCGACACGAACCGCGTCGCAGCGTTCACCTCGACCCGCCCAATGCGCCGAGCACCGCACGCAGCGCGGGATCGTCCTCCGCGCTGCGCCGCCACACCGCGTGCACCTCCCGGCGGGGAGCGTGTCGCAGCGGCAGGATCGTCACACCGGCGGGCGGAGTGGGCCGCGCCAGCCGCGGTATCAGTGCGACGACTCCGCCCGACGCCACGAGCGCCATCTGGGTGCTGAAGTCGTCGACGGAGTGGACCACGTCGGGCTCGGCGTCACCGCCTGCGAACATCCGTCGAAACCACTGGTGGCACACCGTTCCCGGCGGGCTGGTGACCCATCGACAGCCGTCGAGCAGATCGAGATCGACCGGCCCCTCCAACCGGGCCAACGGGTGATCCGACGGGACGGCGAGGTCGCCGACGTCGGTGTGCAGCAGCGACGGCCGCACGCCCGCAGACACGGGAGTCGGGACGCCGTCGGCGTCATGGACCAGCGCGAGGTCGGCTCCGCCGGACTCGACCGCATACACCGCAGGTACCGGATCGGCCTCTGTCACTTCGATCCGCAGGTCGGGGAACTGCTCGCCGACCGTCGTCAGGACCGGTGCGACGATTCCTCGAACCGCAGTCGAGAACGCCACGATCCGGAACCTGCCGCGTGGGACCCCGGCATCGGCCGAGCGTGCCGCCGACATCGACCGCTCCAACGCCTGGACCACCATCGGCGTGGTCTCCACAAGTGCCCGACCCGCCGGGGTCAAGACCACACGACGACCCGCGGGCGCGATCAATTTGACGCCGACCTCCGACTCCAACTTCTTGATCTTCTGAGAGATCGCCGACGCCGTGTACCCGAGGTCGTCGGCCGCACGATTCATCGTCCCCAAGTCGGCCAGTGCTCGGAGTGCTTGCAGCGCAGACACATCGATCATGAAGCAATGGTAAACGTTGCTCGCAACAACTGTTCGCTTGTCGTGGATGGTCTGAGCCTGGACCATTGATGTCATGACCACTCCTTCCGCGAGCGCATTCGGCACCAACCTGGTGGCCATGCCGACGCCGATGAACCCCGACTACTCGCTCGACGACGCCGGGATCGCTTCGCTCGTCAAGCATCTCGTCGACACCGGCTGCGACGGGATCGTCGTCGCCGGGACCACCGGGGAGTCGCCGACCCTCAGTGAGAGCGAGCTCGACCACCTCATCCGGATCGCGAAGGCCGCGGCGGGCGATCGGGCGAGGATCGTGGCGGGCGTCGGCACCAACGACACCCTCTCCAGCGTCCGACGCGCGCGACTCGCCGCCGGCGCGGGAGCCGACGCGCTCCTCGTCGTCACGCCGTACTACTCGCGGCCGACGCAGCTCGGCGTCGTCACCCACTGTCGAGCCGTCGCCGACGCCACCGCCCTGCCGGTGCTGCTCTACGACGTCCCGCACCGGACCGGTCTTGAGATGGCTCCGGAGACACTGATCGAGCTGGCCGAGCATCCGCGAATCCTGGCGGTGAAGGACGCGACCGGCGACATCCCCCGCGCACTGTCGGTGATGGCGACGTCCACGCTCGAGTTCTATTGCGGCAGCGACGCTCTCAACCTTCCGTTCCTCGCGGCCGGCGCCGTCGGCATCGTCAGCGTGGTCGGCGCAGTCATCGCCGCCGACGAAGCGCGCCTCATCCACGCCGTCGCGGCGGGT
>JASLJL010000398.1 GCA_030152405.1 Gordonia sp. (in: high G+C Gram-positive bacteria)
TCCTCCAGGAGCGGGAGCAGTTCGTTTCGGACCCGCACTCGGGTGAAACGCGGGTCGTCGTTGTGCGGATCGTCCCACGCGTGCAGACCCCAGCCGGCACAGGCGTCCCTGGTCTGATCACGGCGGACGCCGAGGAGCGGGCGGCCCCACGGCGCCGACCACGGGCGCATCCCGGCCAACGATCGGCCGCCCGAGCCGCGCCCGAGGCCGAGCAGGACGGTCTCCGCCTGGTCGTCGAGAGTGTGCCCGAGCAGGACCGGTCGGCCCTCGCGAGCCGCGTCGAGCGCGCGGTACCGGGCGTCTCTGGCGGCCGCCTCCAGGCCGCCTGCGCCGTCGACGTCCACGCGCCTGACCTCCGATGTCGCACCGATCTCCCGCGCAGTCGCAGCGGCCCGCTCCGCGACGGAGTCCGAGCCCTCCTGCAGACCGTGATCGACGATCACCGCGTGCACGTCGAGACCGGCTCGCACCGCGCCCGCTGTCAACGCCAGTGAGTCGGCGCCACCCGACAGGGCGACGCACACGGCTTCCCCGTCGAACCTCGACGCGAACCCGCGGACGGCGGCGACCACCGCGCGCTCGGCGGCGGCGGTCAGAGGACGCGGGCGATCCACTTCGACGGCTCGTCGATCTCGCTCATCTTCGGCAAGGTGTCCGGCGACGTCCAGATCGTGTTGAACCGCTCCATGCCGACGGTCTCGACCACCTCGTCGACGAACGCCTTGCCGCGCACGTACTGCGCCAGCTTCGCGTCCATGCCGATCAGTGCTCGGATCAGGCGCTGCAGCGGGTTCCGGGGAGCACTCCGGCGGGCGTCGAACCCGGCACGGATCTGCTCGACAGACGGCACGTGTGCGGGCCCCACCGCGTCCATGACGTGATCGGCGTGCCCTTCGAGCAGCGTGCCCAACACGAGCACCCGCTCGAACGCCTCGTACTGCTCCGGCGACTGCAGGAGCTGCATGAGACCGACCATGCCCTTCTCGCGCGGCTTGCCGCTGCGCAGCGCTTCGGTGACGCGGGTCAGCATCTCGGCCGCCGTGTCCTCGTCGCCGCCCGCCAGGCCGCCGACGTTGTCGCGCATGTAGCCGGTGAGCCACGGGTTGGCCGAGAACTGGACCCGATGTGTCACCTCGTGCAGGCACACCCAGAGTCGGAAGTCGGCGGGCACCGCGCGCAGCTGACGTTCCACCGCGATGATGTTCGGGGCCACCAGCAGCAGGACGCCGGGCTCGCCGGTGTCCGGATCGGTGCTGAACGGGTCGTACTGCCCGAGGATCGCGCTGGACAGGAACGCCAACAGTCCCCCGGCCTGGACGCCCGCGACCTTCGCGCCGAGCCCGGTCGCCGATTCCGGGTCGTCGGTGAGCATGGCGGGCATCGAACGCGACGCGGCGTCGATCCACCCCGCCCGGTCGACGATCCGAGCGGTCGGGACACGCAGGCCGTCGGCCAGACCGGTCACCTCTCGCACCGGACCCTCCGCGCGGACCGCGGCTGCGGCGAGCTCACTGCGCGCCTGGTCCATCGTGTAGCGCGTGACGCGCGGGCCGGGGCTCGCGATTCGACGACCCACCGACGCGGCGAGGTCCCAGTCGACGTCCACCGGGATGGACGCCCCGTCCTCGACGGTGCTCGCGTCCGCATCGATCGAGTCGGCGTCGATCGAGTCAGCGTTCAACGAGTCCTGGGTGGTCTCCGCCATGTCGTGGCTCCTGCTCTGTCAGTCGGTCGGGGTGCGTCGGGTCAGCCGCGGCAGCCGCATTCGCGGAGTGCGCCCGCGACGGCGTCGATGGCCGGGCGCGCATCCGCGGGAGACGTCCCGCCGGACATCAATGCGAACGACAGCACGCGGCCGTCGACGGTCTGCACTATTCCGGTCAACGACGTGACGCCCGTCAGTGTTCCGGTCTTCGCGCGTATCCATCCCGCCCCCGGGGTCTGGGCGGGATCGAATCGGTCGGCGAGAGTTCCGGTTCCGTGCGCCACCGGAAGCGTGTCGATGAGCGAACGCAGCGTGGGCGAATGGTCGCCGCCCACCGTCGCCGCCATCACGGCGTCGAGAACGCGCGCCGGAACCTTGTCGGCGTACGACAGTCCGGACGAGTCGGAGAGCTTCACGTCGTCGACGTCGAAGCCCATCGTGCGGAGTGCGGTGAGGACCGCCTTCACGCCGCCCGCCGTGCTCGGCTCCTGGCCGGTCGCCGTCGCGAGCTCCACACCGAGCATCTCGGCGAGCACGTTGTCGCTGAACCTCATCATGTCGCCAACCCGCACGGAGAGCGGGGCCGACTCGACCGATCCGATGGTCCGCGCACCTGTCGGGGCGTCGACCGTGGTGATCTCCCCGTGCAGGCCCAGCGCGTCGGCCAGTGCTCGCCCGGCCTCCTCGGCGGGATTCTCCGTTCGCGGCGAGTACTCGTCCATCGGGTCGCGGCGACCCGCGTCGACCATCAGCGACGACAGCGGGGTGATGTCGCCGCCCTCGATGTCACGTTTGTCCCAGGTGCGGACCATCGACGGCCCGGTGAATCCCGGTGTGGCGACGGCGACCGACGACACCGGGACACCCGACCGCTTGATCTGCGCGGCGAGGTCGGAGACTCGGCCGGGGTCGGTGTAGAACGTCTGCGCGCTGTCCCCGGACGCGAGAGTCGGGTCGCCCGCACCGACGAGAATCGCCTGCCCGTCGTCGCCGAGCACGACCTTCGTGGTGATGCGCTTGTCGTGCGGCAGCGTCGTCAGGACGGCGGCCGCCGTCAGGATCTTGGCGTTCGACGCCGGGGTCCGAGCTTCGTCGGCGCCGCGAGACCAGAGCACTCTCCCCGTCAGCGGGTCCGTCACCTGACCGGTGAACTCGCCGAGCGCCTCCGCACGCGACGGTTTCGCCAGTGCGGCGCGGACACCGGCCGGGGTCGGCGCGGGCGCCGTGTCGGAGACCGCCTTGATCACCTCGTTCACCGTGATCGGCGCGGGTTGGGCGGGAGTGCCGTCGGGCACGGGATCCGCGCGCTGCGTGTACAACCACCAGCCTGCGGCTCCGCCGCCCGCGAGCAGAACGACGAGAAGCAGGATCAGAGCAATCCGCAAGCCCTTCCGGGACTTCCGGGCAGGCTCTGCCGGCGGTTCGATCACTGTCGGCGGTGTGCGCGAAGCCACGAAACCTCCGGTCTGGGGACTACTGGGGACAGAACTAACAGTATCGTTGTAGGCCGTCGCTCGTGTTCTCCACCGACGCGAGGTCCCACACATGAGATGCAAGGAGTGAACGCATGGAGTTCGAGGTCACCATCGAGATCCCCAAGGGCGCGCGCAACAAGTACGAGATCGATCATGAGACCGGCAAGGTCTACCTCGACCGCTACCTGTACACGTCGATGGGTTACCCGGCCGACTACGGCTACATCGACCACACGCTCGGCGAGGACGGCGACCCGCTCGACGCGATGGTCCTCCTGCCCGAGTCGGTGTACCCCGGCGTCATCGTCAAGGCCCGCATCGTCGCGATGTACACGATGACCGATGAGGCAGGCGGCGACGACAAGCTGCTCGCCGTCCCCGCGGGCGATCCGCGCTGGGACCACATCCAGGACGTCGGCGACGTCAACGAGTTCGAGCTCAAGGCCATCGCGCACTTCTTCGAGCGCTACAAGGACCTGGAGCCCGGCAAGTCCGTGACCCCGGGCGGCTGGGTCGGCAAGGACGAGGCGGTCAAGGTCGCCGAAGCCGCCGTCGCCCGCTACCAGGGCTGACGGTCCGCCCGCTCACCGAGCGGAGTGGTCCAACCGGTCATCGAGCGGAGTCGAGATGTAGAGAGACGCCCCCACCCCACGAGAGGTTCGCGGC
>JASLJL010000380.1 GCA_030152405.1 Gordonia sp. (in: high G+C Gram-positive bacteria)
CGAGTCCCAGTGCGACGCGCCCATGTCCCACGCGTACGACAACGGGACGATGTGATCGATCTGCACCGCACCGGAGCCGCGGCCCCGTTCGAACACGACCGCCCGCCCGGTGTACGGGCTGGTCAGGACACCGGCCGCCACTGCGCGCGGGCAGGTCGGCGCGGGTGTCTGCCCGGAGACCTCCAAATCGCGGGACAGGATGTCGTTTCGGGTGTCGCATCCGTTGCGCGATCCGCTCGCATCCGAGTCGTCGGTCCACGCCGAGCCGAACGACGCCCGCCGGTAAGCGGCGTCGTGCGGCGGGCGGGCGTTCATCACGCGGAGACCTTTCAGCGCCCGACGCGCCGCGGCGACGACCGTCTCCGGCACCGGCGCCGCGCGGTCGACCGGTCCCACTCCGACCGCCACGACCACCGCGGTCAGGGCGAACACGCCCAGGCCTGCCCACTGCCGGACAGTCAGCCGGACCCGCCCCGGGCGTCGCCGTGCATGTCGATCGGCCCACCGCATCCGCGCCTCCCCTGTCGCCCGTGACCCCTCATCAGGTCAGACGCACGACACGGGCGACCGGTTCCGCGACACGCCGGTCACGCCCGAGCGGTCAGGACTTCTCGAGGTACTGGGCTCGTGACGGAAGCAGGACCGCGTCGACGAGGTCGGCCAGCGCCGGGTGATCGGCGAGCTCCCGGTCGGCGGCGACGATCTCGTCCGACAAGGCACGGGCGTCGGCGATCACCTCGACGTCGTCGATCAGCGACAGGAAGCTGAGCGACGATTTGCCGCCCGACTGCAGCGAGCCGAGCACATCGCCCTCGCGGCGCTGCCGCAGGTCCACCAGGGCGAGCTCGAAGCCGTCGGTCGACGCCGCGACGGCTCGCAGCCGCTCCATGGACTGCGAGACCTCGTGAGCAGCCGACATCAACAGGCACAGCCCTGCGTGACCACCGCGCCCCACGCGGCCGCGCAACTGATGCAGCTGGCTGACGCCGAAGCGCTCGGCGTTGACGATCGCCATCATGGTCGCGTTCGGGACGTCGACGCCCACTTCGATCACCGTCGTCGCCACCAGCACGTCGACCTCACCGCGCGTGAACGCGTCCATCACGTCGTTCTTCTCATCGGCGTGCATCCGGCCGTGCAGGACGGCGATCCGGCGGCCCGGCAGCCACCGGGTCTCGAGCAGCTCGGCCTGCTGGAGGACGGAGACGGTGTCGTCCTCCTTCTCCGGCTCGTCCTTCTTCTTCGACTTCTCCGGCTTCGACTCCTCGTCGCCGATCCGGGTGCAGACCACGTAGACCTGTCGGCCTGCGTCGATCTCCTCTCCCGCACGCGCCCAGGCACGGTCGACCCACTTGGCATTGCTCATCGGCACCACGTTGGTGGTGATCGGCTGCCTGCCTCGCGGGAGTTCGGTCATCACCGACGTCTCGAGATCGCCGAACGTCGTCATCGCGACCGTTCGCGGGATCGGCGTCGCGGTCATGACCAGGAAGTGCGGACGCTTGTCGTCTCGCCCCTTGGACCGCAGGACGTCTCGCTGCTCCACGCCGAAACGGTGCTGCTCGTCCACGACCACCATGCCGAGGTCGAAGAACTCGACGTTCTCCTCCAGCAGCGCGTGGGTGCCGATGACGATCCCCGACTCGCCGGTCACGGCGTCGAGCAGCGTCTGGCGTTTGGCCGCGGTGTTCAGCGAACCGGTCAGCAGACCGACGCGGGTGGCGCCGTCCGGCGCGCCGAGCTCTCCACCGCGAGCCAGGTCGCCGAGCATCGTCATGACCGTCCGGTAGTGCTGCGCGGCGAGGACCTCCGTCGGAGCGAGGATCGCGCACTGGTGCCCGTTGTCGACCACACGCAGCATCGCCAGGAGGGAGACGAGAGTCTTTCCCGATCCGACCTCGCCCTGCAGGAGTCGGTTCATCGGATGCTCGACGGCGAGGTCCGCGCCGATCTCGGCCACGACGGTCTTCTGGCCGTCGGTCAGTTCGAACGGGAGTCGGTCCAGCAGCTGGTCCTCGAGACCGCCCGGGACGTGCACCGACGACGTCGCCCGTTCCGCCGACAGGTCGGCGCGCTTCTGCGCGAGCGCGGTCTGCACGGCGAGCGCCTCGTCGAATTTGAGTCGCTCGCGGGCCTCCTCGATCGCCTCCATCGTGTCGGGCAGGTGGACGTGCCGGATCGCCTCATCGCTGGTGATGAGGCCGCGCGCGGTCCGCTGGTCCTCGGTGAGGGGATCGGGTGCGGGCACCGTGTCGGCGAGCACCTGCCGCACGGCGCGCCAGATCTCCCACGTCTGAACGTCTCGGGTGGCGGGGTACATCGGGATGATCGAGCGCCGGAAGTTCTCGACGTCGTCGGCCGTGCCCGTCGACGCGTCGTCTTTCTCGTCGGTCCCGTCGAGCTCGTCGGCGAGGAGCTCCTCCATCATCCCGGTGCCCCGGACGTCGACGCCGTCGTCGGGGAGCACCAGCCAGTCCGGATGCGACAGCTGGATCTGGTTCTGGAAGTACTTCACCTTGCCCGCCAGCGCGACTCGGACTCCGGTCTTGAGCACTCGCTGGATGTATCGGGCGTTGAAGAAGCTGGCCTCGTACCGTCGGTTCCCGTCGACGACGACGATCTTCAGGAACTTCCCGTACCGCCGCTTCATGGTGATCATCTGTGCGCGTTCGACTCGCCCGATCACCGTGATCCACTCGTCGGGCTCCGGCAACTCCGCGGACGACGCCTGCCCCTGGCGGATGTATCGACGCGGGACGTACCGCAGCAGTTCGCCGACGGTGGTCAGTTCGAGGCCGGCCAGTTTCTCGACGAGCTTCGCGTCGAGGGTCGTCTCGGCGAGCAGTGACGAGTTGGTCAGCATCATTCGACGCCGACCTGCAGGAGGTGCGAGGTCTGCCCGGTCTCGTGCACCTCGAGTTCGATGCCGCTGTGGTGTTTGCGGACGTGCTCGGCGATGGCCACCCGGGTGTCCTCGTCGAGGGCTCGGCCAGCCAGGACGCTGACCATCTCGCCGCCGGTCGCGAGCATGAGGTCGAGCAGCGCGATCGCCGCGTCCGACGCCTCCTTGGCTATGACCAGGACGTCCGACCCGATGAGTCCGAGCGTGTCGCCGACCTCGCAGGTCCCGGCGAGGGTGGTGAGTCGGCTCGACGATGTCATCAGCGAACCCCATCGGGTGCCCGCGGCGGCCTCCGCCATGGCGAACGCGTCGACGTCCGGTTCCTCCCCCGGATCGTGCACCGCCATCGCCGAGAGGCACTGGACCATCGACAGCGTCGGCAGGAAGACCACGGACCGCTGGGTGGAGCGAGCCTCCGCGCCGACCGTCACCAAGTCCTGCGACGGCATCATCCCGTTTCCCATGACGACCACGTGTGCGCTGTCCGTGGCGCGAATCGCCTGCGCCAAGGTGGCCGAGTCGACACCGTGGTCGGCGCGGACGACGGATGCGCCCGCCGCCGTGAACAGTTCCTCGGCGCCGTCGCCCGTCACCAGGACGACCACGGCGCGGCGGAAGCGCGGGGGCGGCTCATTGGCGCCCGGCGCCGCGTTGCGGGCGTCGAGGACGAAGCAGCTGATCCGGATGTCGCGGAGGCGACCGAGTGCGATCCCCGCCTCCACGGCCGCACCCGGCTCGTTGGTGTGGACGTGCACCGAGAACCGTTCCGCGTCGTCCGAGCTGTCGCCGACGATGACGATGGAGTCACCGAGCTCCCCCAACCGGTCGCGCAGTCCGGCGATCTGACTGGCGTCGGCGCCTTCGAGCAGGTACATCACCTCGAACTCGGTGTCGCCGTCGGCCGAGCAGTCCCCGTCGTGCAGGTGCCCCGGTCCCACGGTCGAGCCCCGGTAGGCGCGTCGTTTGTTCGCCACACCGGTCACCACCGACACCATCGCGTCGGCCAGCACCAGGAACCCGCGAGCACCGGCGTCGACGACGCCTGCGTTCGCCAACTCCGGCATCTGCTCGGTCGTGAGATCGAGCGCCTCCGCCGAATCGTCGGCGACGGCGCGCACCATGTCGGCAGGCGACGCGCCGACGTGTGCTGACGCGGTAGCCGCAGCCACCTTGAGCAGCGTCAACACCGTCCCCTCGCGGGGATCGCTCACCGCACGACGCGCGGTGAGCGATGCGAGCCGCAGTCCGTTGGCGCAGAGTTTGTTGAAGCTGACGTCGTTCTCGGCGACCCCGAGGTCGGCGGCGTCGGCGAGCCCGATGAACACCTGAGCGAGGATCACGCCGGAATTGCCGCGCGCGTTCGTGACGCAGCCGTCCGCGAGCGTCCTCGTGACTGTCGTCAGGTCAGCGTCGGCGGGCGCCGCGTCGAGCGCCGCGACCGCCCCGGCCATCGTGTTGGCCATGTTGCTGCCGGTGTCCGAGTCGGGAATCGGGAACACGTTGAGGTCGTTGATCTCGCCCCGCATGGCCGCCAGGCCGTCCGCGCACGCGTGTGCCCAGTCCCGGATGAGCTGCGGATTGACCGCGTTCCCACTCGTCGTCATACGTCCACCCGCAATCCCTCGCGCACCCGACCATGTCCGCCACCGGCGCCCGCGGCCGATGAGAGTTGTGTCCGAGGTTACCGTCGACCCCGGACAGTCTCACCGGTCGCGCCGATGCCGGAGACCACCCGGCTCACCGATTTGGACCCGGCGCGTCGGAGCGGTTACTCTTGTCGGGTTGCCCGTTGACGGCGTCGGGACTCTCGTGTCCGCGACGCCCGATGGGCCGATACCACGACTATTTATCTACCAAGGGAGTTCGATATGGCTGCCGTTTGTGACGTTTGCAGCAAGAGCCCCGGCTTCGGCAAGTCGGTCTCGCACTCGCACCGCCGCACCAACCGCCGCTGGAATCCGAACATCCAGTCCGTGCGCGTCGCAGGCCCCTCGGGCAACAAGGTGCGCAAGAACGTGTGCACCTCGTGCCTGAAGGCAGGCAAGGTCAGCGCCTGAGGCACTTCGCCTCTCAGCTTCGAGATCGCCGTCCGGTTCGCCCGGGCGGCGATTTTCGCGTCTCCGGTCCCGGGGACGGCCGGGTGCGCGGCCCGTCGTAGACTCCGGGAATGACTTCCTCCCCCACCTCCGATCTGATCACCCTCGACACCGACGGCGTGCTCACTCTCCCGATCTCCACCGCGGACAACGGCACTGCGCTCGACCATGATCTGGTGCTCGCCGGCACCGAGGCGCTGCTCGAAGTGACCCGCGGAGTGCGGGACGCCGGAGCGATCCTGCTGACCGGAGCGGGCAAGAACTTCTGCGCCGGCGGCAACGTCGCCGCGTTCGCCGCCGCCGACGACCGCGCCGAGTATCTCCGCGGACTCGCCGACGATCTGCATCGATTCGTCAAGGTGCTGTACCAGACCCGACTGCCCGTCGTCGCCGCCGTCAGCGGATGGGCCGCGGGCGCGGGCATGAGTCTCGTCCTGCACGCCGACATCGCCGTCGGCGGCACGGGGACCCGTCTGCGTCCCGCGTACCCGGGCATCGGCCTGTCGCCCGACGGCGGCATGTCGTGGGCACTGCCCCGCACGGTCGGCGCCGCACGTGCGCGCCACATCATCATGACCGACCAGATCCTCTCCGCCGACCGTGCGCTCGACCTCGGGATCCTCGCCGAGGTCGTCGACGACGCCGCCGTCGCCGAGACCGCCCGCGCGACCGCGGCGAAGCTCGCCGCGGGACCTCGCGGATCCTTCGGCGCCATCCGGGATCTGGTGCACGCGTCCGCGTCGCGCAGCCTCACCGATCAGATGGACGCCGAGGCCGCGTCCATCTCCGAGCTGTCCGTCACGGGCGAGGGCGTCGAAGGTGTGGACGCGTTCCTCGCCAAGCGCGCACCCGACTTCCGCGGAGCGCACTGAGCGCAGAGTCGGTCAGGGCAGACGCCACTCGACCGGGTCGGCCCCGAGGTCGAGCAGTTCCTCGTTCGCCCGGCTGAACGGCTTGGAGCCGAAGAACCCGCGTGCGGCCGACAGCGGCGACGGGTGCACCGACTCGATGGTCGGCACGTCGGGCAGCCATTCGGTGAGATTGCGAGCGTCGTTGCCCCACAGGATGGCGACGAGCGGTTCGTCACGCGAGGCGAGCGCCTTGATCGCGCACTCGGTGATGATCTCCCAGCCCTTCCTGCGGTGCGAGCCCGCGTCGCCTGGAGCGACGGTCAGCACTCTGTTCAGCAGCAGGACGCCCGCCTGCGCCCACGGCGTGAGGTCGCCGTTGGACGGCTGCGGGTAACCGAGGTCGTCGCAGTATTCGGCGTAGATGTTCTGCAACGACCGCGGGATCGGCCGAACCTCCGGCGCGACCGAGAAGCTCAGCCCGACGGCGTGGCCCGGGGTCGGGTACGGGTCCTGGCCGACGATGAGGACGCGGACGTCGTCGAACGGCTGAGTGAACGCGCGGAGCACGTTCTTGCCCGACGGCAGGTATCCGCGACCCGCGGCGTTCTCTGCGCGCAGGAAGTCGCCCATCTGGGCGATCTGCTCTTCGACGGGAGCGAGCGCGCGGGCCCAGCCCGGATCGAGGAGATCGATCAGCGACGCGCGGCTCATTCGTCGATCCGCCGCAGGTTCTCGCGGTAGAACTGTGCGTTCTGGAAGTACAGTTCCGTGTTCTGCTCGACGTGTCCTTCGGGGACGACGTGGCCTTCGCGGATCTTCGCGGGCACTCCGAGCGCCATCGACCGTTCCGGCATCGAGAACCCGTACGGAACCACCGCGCCCGCGCCGACGACCGAGCCCGCGCCGATCGTGGACCCGTTGAGGACGACCGATCCCGAGGCGATCAGGCAGTCGTCGCCGATGACCGCGCCCTCGATGTGCGCGTTGTGCCCGACGACGCAGCCTGCGCCGATGACAGTCGCGTCGACGAACGTGCAGTGGATGACGGTGCCGTCCTGAATGTTGGTCCGCGCTCCGACGGAGATGGTCCCGTAGTCGCCGCGCAGGACGGCGCCCGGCCACACGGACACCCCGTCACCGAGGGTGACGGAACCGATGACCGTCGCGTCGGGGTGGATGAAGACGTCTTTTCCGAGGGTCGGCTCACGATCGCCGAGTGCGTACACAGCCATGTGTCGATCTAATCACGCGGCGCCGCGTCAGTTTTCGGTGAACGACTGCCAGCCGCGGACCGCACCGACGGGCTCACCGTCGACGTACGCGCCCGTCCCCGCGGAGACGGTTCCGATGGTCGTCCATCCGTCGGGCGTGGTCCCGGCCGGGAACGCCGCCAACAGCACGTGGTCCTCCCCGCCGCCGAGCGCCCATCGCTTGGGATCCACGCCGAGGGTCTTCGCCGCGTCGTCGAGCCACGTCGCACGCGGCACCCGGTCGGCGCTCACGTCGAGCCGGACCCCCGACGACGCGGAGACCGTGACGAGTTCTTCGACGAGCCCGTCGGAGACGTCGGTCATGGCGGTGGCTCCGGCGCGAGCCGCGGTCGGTCCGTCGGCCAGGTCGGGCTGAGGGAGACGGTAGGCGGAGACCGCGTGCGGATGGTCGGCGAGGATGGACGGGTCGGCGCCGTGCTCGACCGCGGCGAGCACGGCGAGACCGGCCGCCGCTCCGCCGAGCGGACCGCTGACCGCGAGATCGTTCCCGGGTCGGGCCCCCGACAGCGTGGTCGGCGCGACCTCGTCGAGAACGCCTATCGAGGTGACCGTCAGGACGACTGTCGGAGACGAGACGAGGTCGCCGCCGAGGACTCGTGCGCCGTACGCGTGCGTCTGCTCGACGATGCCCGCGTTGAGCGCCAACAGCCGGTCGACGGCGGTCTCGGGCGGGCAGCCGATCGACACGGTGACGCCGGTGAGCCTGCCCCCCATCGCAGCGATGTCCGCGGCGCTCTGAACGACGGCTCGCGCGCCGATCTGCTCCGGTGACGACCAGTCGAATCGGAAGTGTCTGCCCGCGACTGCGGTGTCGGTGCTGACGACGACGGGGCCCTGCGCGACGAACACCGCGGCGTCGTCCCCCGACCCGATCACCACGTCGTCGTTCTCGCGGCGGGCCGCCGCCCGGGTGAACCTCGCGATCAGTTCACGTTCGCCGATCTCGCCCACAGTGGTCACGGGGCGATCCTACGGGTCCCGGCGAGGAGGCCGCCTCCCCGCGGGACATAGTCTTGAGTCATGGCGACTACCCCCGATGAGGACGATGCCGGCCGCGAGGACGCACGACTGAGCCCGGCGTTGATCGCGACGCTGGTCGCGGTCCCGATCGCGGTGATCGCCTTGTTCATCACGTTCGCGGCCGTGAAGTTCTCCAACCGACCCGACGCCGATCCGATCCCCGTCGACAGCTACGCGACCACGCAGGCCGAGGGCGCGGAGAAGTGCCCGGCCTTCATCGATCTGCTCCCGGAGGGCTTCGGCGACTTCACCGACAAGTCCGTCGACGGCGACACCGTCCGGTGGACGAAGAAGGATTCGGAGCCGATCGTCCTGCGCTGCGGCGTGACTCGGCCCGACGAACTCGCCCCGACGAGCTCACTTCAGGTGATCGATCCGGTTCAGTGGTTCATGACCGACACGATCGAGGGCCGCGGCCAGGTGTACGTCTGCGTCGATCACCGCCCGTACATCGCGATGTGGGTGCCCGCGGGCGCGGGCAACGCTCCCCTCACCGACGTCTCCAACTTGATCGCCCGGAACCTCACGCGCGCGCCGCTCGACTTCGGGAAGTAGAGTCCGGCGGTCAGCCGCGGCCTTCGTACACCTCAGGCTTGGTGCTGCGCCCGAGCAGTGCGACGGACATCTCCTGGACCGTCATGCCCTCGTTGCACACCTGGTAGACGGCCTCGGTCAGCGGCATCTCGACGCCGTGCTCACGGCCGAGAGCACGGACCGATCGACACGACTTCACGCCCTCTGCGACCTGACCGTTGGTGGCGGCCTGCGCCTCGTCGAGCGTCGCGCCTTCGCCCAGACGCGCACCGAAGGTGCGGTTGCGCGAGAGCGGCGACGAACAGGTGGCGACGAGGTCGCCGATGCCCGCGAGTCCGGCGAGGGTGGTGATGTCCGCGCCGAGCGCGGCGCCGAGCCGAATGGTCTCCGCGAGCCCGCGGGTGATGATGGTGGCGATCGTGTTCTGGCCGTAGCCCATCCCGGCGGCGATGCCGCAGGCGAGTGCGATGACGTTCTTCGCCGCGCCGCCGATCTCGCAGCCCACCACGTCGGTGTTGGTGTAGGGGCGGAAGTAGCCGGTGACGAACGCGGCCTGCACTCGCTTGGCCTGGTCTTCGTCGGCGCAGGCGATCACCGTCGCCGCGGGCTGTTCGAGGGCCACCTCCTTGGCGAGATTCGGCCCCGACAGCACCGCGATCTGACGAGCCGGGAAGCCGCTCACCTCGGCGATCACCTCGCTCATCCGCTTACCGGTGGTGACCTCGACGCCTTTGGCGAGCGAGAGCAGGATCGCGTCCGGCGCGATGTGCTCGAGCCAGTGGCCGAGGTTGTCGCGCAACGACTGCGACGGGACCGCGCACACCACGAGTTCGCGGTCGGCGAGCGCTTCCGCGGGCGAACTGACGGCGGTCAGGTTGTCGGGCAGGGTGATGCCCGGCAGGTAGTCGCCGTTCTCGTGGCCGTTGGTGATCTGCTCGGCCAGTTCGGGTCGACGGGCCCACATCACGACGTCGTTGCCCGCGTCCGCGAGCACCTTCGCGACCGCGGTGCCCCACGAGCCCGATCCCATCACAACAGCACGCACACGAACTCCTCATCCGATCCTCGACGCAAGTGCGTCCAGAGTAGACGGCCGTTCATTCCGGTTAGGCCGAATGAGTCCGGCCGCAGGAGATGTGCAGGAAACGATGCTGCACCATGGACTCATGTCCTCACCTGTGCCCGCGGCACACGGCTGCACCGTCGTGCTCGCAGTGAAGGCGCTCGACGACGCGAAGAGCCGACTCCGACCGCTCCCGCCTGCGCACGACGACCGTCCGGCACTGGTGACCGCCATGCTCGGTGACACGTTGACCGCCGTCATGGCGACATCCCCGCGCCGAGTCGTGGTGGTGAGCCCGGACGATCGGGTCCACCGGCTCGCCGCGCAGTTCGGCGCGGACGCCGTCGACGAACCCGCGCAGACCCCCGCCGGGTGGACCTCGCTGAACGCGGCGCTCGCCCGCGGAGCGCACGACGCCGACGGCTTGATCGCCTACGTACAGGCCGATCTGCCTGCGATGCGGTCCACGTCGTTCGGCGAAGCGCTCGACGCCGCCTCCGCGGCGCTCCTCGACGCGCCCGCCGCGTTCGTGGCCGACCGGGCGGGCACCGGCACGGCGCTCCTCGTGGCGCGGGCGGAGTTTCCGCCGCTCTTCGGGCCCGACTCGGCAGCGGCCCATCGTGGCGCGGGGGCCGTCGAACTCGACCCGGAACGTCTCCGGTGGCCCGACGTGCGCGCCGACATCGACACCCCCGACGACCTCGCCGCCGCCCGCGCGATCGGCCTCGGCACTCGGACCTCGCGGTTGGTCGGCGGCTGACCGAGCGTCGGCGAGACATCCTCGTTCACATGCTGCACAATGAGTCGGTGAGCCCTGCTGACGACGTCGACGCACCCGCCGCGGACGACCTTCCCGCCGCCCTTCCCGCCGAGACGGTGATCCCCGCGCTGGACGCCGATCTCCCCGAGGACCGCTTCCTCAACCGAGAGCTGAGCTGGCTCGACTTCAATTCGCGGGTGCTCGCACTCGCCGAAGACGTCTCGATGCCGCTCCTCGAACGGGCCAAGTTCCTCGCGATCTTCGCGTCGAACCTCGACGAGTTCTTCATGGTCCGCGTCGCCGGACTCAAGCGACGCGACGAGTCGGGCCTGTCGGTCCGTTCGGCCGACGGCCGCTCCCCGCGCGAACAGCTGCAGATGATCGCGTCTCGCACGCAGAAGATCGCTGCACGGCACGCACGCGTCTTCCTCGACTCGGTG